>NZ_JAQFJJ010000003.1:0-162542 GCF_030440005.1 Streptococcus sp. SP1 | reverse complement strand
AGTGGTTGAGTGGGCTCTACTACGCTGATTTCATCAGCTTTTACAGCCCTACTCAACTGTGCGGAGGTGGGACGACGAAATCGAATTCTAACGAATTACCGATTTCTGTCCCACTCTCTTTTATTTTTGAAATCAGTCTGTTAGTTTCATGGCTTTGATTTTTTCTTCTTCTGGTGTGACCCGCAGAGTCTTCTGGCCGGTGTAGGTGACAAAACCGGGTTTTCCACCAGTTGGTTTATTGAGTTTCTTGGCTTCGATCATATCTACTTGGACCAAGTTTGAGAGACGGGCCTTGGAATAGTAGGCGGCCAACTCTGCAGCATCGGTCTTCACTTCATCCGATGGATTTAGATTTCCTGTAATGACGACGTGGCTTCCCGGAATATCCTTGGCATGGAACCAGAGTTCATCTTTCTTAGCGATCTTAAAGGTTAATTCATCGTTTTGCAGATTATTGCGACCCACTAAAATGATAGTCTTTCCATCACTCGCCAGGTATTTCTCAGGTTTTTTCCGTTTATGAATTTTTTCACGGTTGCGCCGTTTGATAAAGCCGGTCTGGATTAGCTCTTCTCGAATTTCTGCCACCTCAGCCAGGCTCGCTTGAGAAAGGGCTGTTTCAACCGTTTCAAGATAAGAAATGGTTTCCTTGGTTTCTTGAATGAGGATGGTCAAATGTTTGACGGCTTCTTTTAACTTCTGGTAGCGTTTAAAGTAGCGTTGGGCATTTTGGTTGGGGGTCAGGGCCTTGTTGAGTTGGATGGTAATGGGCTCGTTGGTATAGTAATTATCCAAAACAACCTGGTCTTGGTCGTTTGGTACCTGATGGAGGAAGGTTGTCAGCAATTCTCCTTTTTGTCGGAATTCTTCCGCATTGTCGGTTGCCGCTAACTCAGCTTCTTGTTTGGCTAATTTTTTCCGGTTCTTTTCAAGATCGTTTTCAACCTTGCGGATTAATTCACTGGCCTGTTGTTGCACCCGATCGCGCTCAGCCTTGTCTCGGTAATAGTCATCCAGCAGATCAGAAAGTGTCTCAAAGGTTTGATTGGTCGCATCTGCAAAGGGGATAGCCGAGAAGGATTTGGTCGTTAGGCGAGGCTCAGTTGGAGCTTGGAAAAAGGCACGGAAGGTTTTTAATTTTTCATCTGTCTCAAGTCGCTTGGCTAATTCTTGAGCCGTATCTCGCCCCAAACCTTGGAAACATTTTTGAAGGTTCTTTGGACTTAACTCTTCCTTGTGAAGAAGGGCAAAAAGGGCTTCATCCCCAATTGTAAAAGGATTAACTGCGTCGGTTTTCGGAGGAGCTACATAGGTTGATCCAGGGAGAATGGTCCGGTAGCTATTTTGTGAGAAGCCGACGTGTTTGATAGCTTCGATAATTTTATTGCTGGTGCGGTCCAGGAGAATAATATTACTGTGCTTGCCCATGATTTCGATCATGAGGCTGACAGAAATAGCATCTCCAATTTCGTTTTTATTGGAGACACGGATTTCAAGAATCCGGTCGTTCTCCATTTGCTCAATCCCTTCGATGACAGCACCTTGAAGATATTTGCGCATAACCATAATAAAGGTATTGGGAAAGGCAGGATTTTCAAAGTTGGTCTGGGTCCGTTGAATCCGTCCAAAGACAGAATGGGCAGAGAGCAAGAGTTTTTGGTTTTTCCGATTGCCTCGGATTTGGAGTACCAATTCTTGCTCGAAAGGTTGGTTAATTTTTTGAATGCGACCACTCAAGAGTTCGGCCTTCAATTCTTGCACCATATGGTGTAAAAAAAATCCATCAAAAGACATGGGATTCCTCATCATTCTAGCGTTTATTCTAGTAAATTATATCAAAATTAGAGCGGAAATCCCAGAAGGAAGCAAGGGGCTGTTCAATAGAAAATGCGAACGTTTTCAAAAAAATGCAGAAAAAGTATTGACATTTTTGAAAGAAAACTTTAAAATGTAAGAAATTAGAAAAGTAGTAAATGAAAGTTTCAAGAGAGCCTACGGTTGCTGAGAGTGGGTAGCGGCAGTTTATGAAATTGGACTAATGATGAGATGAATTTGAAACAATAAAAATTCGGTTGGCACACCTTATCGTGCAACTTGTTGCTAGACAAGACGGAGATATGGGGGAGACTGTCTTTTTCCCATAAGTGAGGTGGCACCGCGATGACACGTCCTCACATAGCTTTTGCTATGTGTGGGCGTTTTTTTTTGTTTTAGATGAGAAGGGAGAAAAGATATGAAGAAACGATGGCGTCGCAGTCTTTAGATGATGGAAAAAAAGAAGAAAATGAAAAATAGAAGAGGTATTAAAAATGAAAAATAAACGGTTAATGGGAATTATTGGTTTGATTGCAGCAGCAGTCATTGGGACAGCGATCTATTCAGCTACAGCAGGCAAAGACAACAAGGCAGCAAGCAGCAATGAAAAGGCTAAAGTTGGGGTCTTGCAGTTGGTTAGCCACCCTTCGCTTGATTTGATCTACAAGGGAATTCAAGATGGTTTGGCTGAAGAAGGTTATGACAAGGACAAAGTGGACATTGATTTTCTCAATGCAGAAGGCGACCAAAACAAGGTGGCGACCATGAGTAAACAATTGGTAGACAAGGATAACCAAGTCTTGATTGGGATTGCAACCCCATCTGCTCAAGGTTTGGCTAGTGCAACCAAAGACAAACCCATCGTTATGGGAGCCATCACCGATCCGGTCGGCGCCAACTTGGTCAAAGATTTGAAAAAACCAGGTGGCAACATTACTGGGGTATCTGACCACAATCCAACTGAGCAACAGTTGAAATTGATCAAAGAGTTGACTCCGAATGTGAAAACAATCGGTGCCCTATACTCAACCAGTGAGGATAATTCTAAATCTCAAGTAGAAGAATTTACAAAATTAGCTGAAAAAGCAGGTTTCAAGGTGATTCCTTACTCTGTACCTTCAACAAACGAAGTTGCTTCAACAGTTTCTGTCATGACTGGTAAAGTCGATGCCATCTGGGTTCCAATCGACAATACCATCGCTTCAGCCTTCTCAACAGTTGTCGAAGCTAACAAAACAGCTAAAAAACCAATCTTCCCAAGTGCGACAGCCATGGTAGAAGCGGGTGGTCTTGCTTCAGTCGTTGTCGACCAACACGATCTTGGGGTTGCAACTGGTAAAATGGCTGCCAAGATCTTGAAAGGTCAAAAACCAGCGGATACACCTGTAGAAATCTTTAGCCAAGGAAAATCTGTGATCAACAAAAAAGTAGCAGATGAATTGGGTATTACTATTCCAGAATCTGTCTTGAAAGATGCTGGACAAGTCATTAAATAAAAAGAAAACGAATAACAAGAATGGCGGGGGAATTTGGCTTTGGCAGGTCTTTAAATCGTGACCTTTAAAAATGTCTACCAGTGCTCATGACCAACTATGTTACTCATGGTAGAGGAGAAAGATATGGAAGTCAAGATAACAGATCTTCATCCGACCCAACTATATTTATCAGAAAAGAAGTTACAAGCTATCCAGATGCTGGATCAGTCGGCAGAAATCATCAATGTGGATCCAATTAGTGTTCTTGCATTTGGAAATCGCTTCTTGATTACAGACGGGCATCACAGGGCTTATCAGGCTTTATTGGCAGGTCGGGATATGATTTCTGCTGAGTTTGATAGAGATGGTGGCGATGAGTTGTATGATCTCTATGCGCAAGCTTGCGAGGAAAGAAAGATAACCTCTGTTTTGGATTTGAAACATCGTATCTTGCCTCAAGATGAGTATGAAGCAAAATGGTATAACTGGTGTGATGGTTTTAACCAAGCAGCCACTCTTCTATTGGAAAGGCAAGCAGATGCAACAGACAAGGTAAATAGATAATGCACTGCCTCTTGTTCCTTTGTCTATTGAAATTAGTCTCATCTAACTTGTTTTTTAACAAAAAATCTGCTAAACTAGATAGTAATCGAATAGAAATCTGCAAGACTAGTATCTCAATGGAAGTGCGACAGGGAGAAGGGCCGTGACTGAAAGCTCTTTGCATGAAAGCTGAGTGAATTCACTTGCGTAAAGGATTTAGAAATTAAGGTCTGGTTTACAGATAAAAACGGATGGTACCGCGTGTCAACGCTCCGAATGTGGGTGTTGGCGCGTGGTTTTTTCTATGTCTGTAGAGGGACCATGATGGAGGAAATATGTCAACGATTGAAGAACAATTAAAAGCGCTTCGTGAAGAAACGCTGGCAGCTTTGAAGCAGATCTCTGCTGAAAATGAAAAAGAATTGCAAGAACTACGGGTCTCTGTCCTTGGGAAAAAAGGTTCCCTTACTGAAATCCTCAAAGGGATGAAAGATGTTTCTGCAGAGATGCGTCCGGTTATCGGGAAACACGTCAATGAAGCCCGCGATGTCTTGACGGCTGCTTTTGAAGAAACAACCAAACTCTTGGAAGAAAAGAAAGTCCAAGCGAAACTAGCTAGCGAAAGTATCGATGTGACCCTTCCAGGGCGTCCAGTTGCTAGTGGTTACCGTCATATCTTGACCCAAACCAGTGAAGAAATCGAAGATATCTTTATTGGGATGGGCTACCAAGTCGTGGATGGCTTTGAAGTGGAGCAAGACTACTACAACTTTGAACGCATGAATTTGCCTAAAGATCACCCAGCGCGGGATATGCAGGATACCTTCTATATTACAGAAGAAATCTTGCTTCGGACCCATACCTCACCAGTACAGGCGCGGGCGATGGATGCGCATGACTTTAGCAAGGGACCATTGAAGATGATCTCTCCAGGGCGTGTTTTCCGTCGGGATACAGATGATGCGACCCACAGCCACCAATTCCATCAGATCGAAGGCTTGGTTGTTGGGAAGAACATCTCAATGGCAGACCTTCAAGGAACGCTTCAATTGATTGTGCAAAAGATGTTTGGTGCAGAACGTCAAATCCGTCTGCGTCCTTCTTACTTCCCATTCACTGAGCCATCGGTTGAGGTGGACGTTTCTTGCTTCAAATGTGGTGGAGCTGGATGTAACGTATGTAAGAAAACTGGTTGGATTGAAATCATGGGAGCCGGTATGGTTCACCCACGCGTCCTTGAGATGAGTGGTATTGACCCAACAGTTTATTCAGGATTTGCCTTTGGACTTGGTCAAGAGCGCGTGGCTATGCTTCGTTACGGAATCAATGATATCCGTGGCTTCTATCAAGGGGATATCCGTTTTTCAGAACAATTTAAATAATCATGTTAGTTAGAGTAAAAATCGACCGGGCACAGACCTTACGTGACCTAGAGGTGGAAACCTACCGAGATACCTTTGGTCCCTATATTGTTGAGAAAGATTTGGAAGATTACTTCTCTACAGTGCTCTCTTTGGAGCAAATCGAGAAAGATCTGCTAGATCCAGAATCTGAAACCTATTTTGTCCTCAATGAAGATCAAGAAATCTGTGGTTTTCTCAAGATCAATTGGGGTCAAGCGCAGACCGAGCCAGTAGAGATGGATAAGTCCTTTGAGATCCAACGGATCTATGTCAAAAAGGAATTTCATGGGGCTGGTTTTGGCAAGGAAATGTTTACCTTTGCGCTGGATCAAGCCAAGAGCCGGGGCTTTGACTGGGCCTGGCTGGGTGTCTGGGAACGCAATTTTAAGGCGCAGGATTTTTACTACCGTTTTGGATTTGAACGATTTAGTGAACACCAGTATATCACCGGAGATACCGTGGATACAGACTGGTTGTTGAGAAAGAAATTGATCTAGAAGGAACAAGAAACTTCTATTCTAGAGAAGGGGAGGCTATGAGACCTACCTAAGCCAGCCTCGAGCTGGAAAACACAAAATGAAAGGATCAAAACGAGGGTGGATGGAGATCTAGGAAAGATAACTAGATTTCTGCTTAGCCCTTGGTATCTTACATATGTTAGTTAGTTATAAATGGTTAAAACAATTGGTGGACGTGGATGTGCCATCAGAGGAGTTGGCTGAAAAAATGTCAACTACAGGGATCGAAGTAGAAGGTGTGGCATCACCTGCTGCTGGTCTCTCAAAAATTGTTGTCGGAGAAATTTTGTCTTGTGAAGATGTGCCAGAAACACACTTGCATGTCTGCCAAGTCAATGTGGGTGAAGAAGAAGCCCGTCAAATCGTCTGTGGAGCACCAAATGTTCGAGCAGGCATCAAGGTGATGGTGGCTCTTCCAGGTGCTCGCATCGCGGACAACTACAAGATTAAAAAAGGGAAAATCCGTGGCTTAGAATCCCTTGGGATGATCTGTTCACTTGGTGAATTAGGAATTTCTGACTCTGTTGTACCGAAAGAATTCGCAGATGGCATCCAAATCTTGCCAGAAGATGCGGTCCCAGGAGAAGAAGTCTTCTCTTACCTCGACTTGGATGATGAAATTATTGAACTTTCCATCACTCCAAACCGTGCAGATGCTCTTTCTATGCGTGGGGTTGCGCACGAAGTAGCAGCGATCTATGACAAGGCAGTCAACTTCAAAGACTTTACTTTGACTGAAACAGACCAAGCTGCATCCGATGCTCTTTCTGTCAGCATTGACACAGACAAGGCACCTTACTATGCAGCACGTGTCTTGGACAATGTAACCATCGCACCAAGTCCACAATGGTTGCAAAACCTCCTCATGAACGAAGGTATCCGTCCGATCAATAACGTGGTCGACGTGACCAACTATATCCTGCTTTACTTTGGTCAGCCTATGCATGCCTTTGACTTAGATACCTTCGAAGGAAACGATATCCGTGTGCGTGAAGCGCGTGCTGGTGAAAAATTGGTAACCTTGGATGGGGAAGAGCGTGAGTTGGAAACAAGTGACCTAGTGATTACGGTTGCGGATAACCCTGTTGCCCTTGCAGGTGTTATGGGTGGTCAAGCTACAGAAATCTCTGAAAACTCTAGTCGTGTCGTTCTTGAAGCTGCTGTCTTCAATGGCAAATCGATTCGTAAGACCAGCGGTCGCCTCAACCTTCGTTCTGAATCATCTTCTCGTTTTGAAAAAGGCATCAACGTGGCAACTGTTAATGAAGCCCTTGATGCGGCAGCAAGCATGATTGCAGAATTGGCTGGTGCCACAGTGCGTAAGGGTATCGTTTCAGCAGGTCAGCTTGATACTTCAGATGTAGAAGTTTCTTCCACTCTTGCAGATGTTAACCGTGTCCTTGGGACTGATCTTACTTATGCCGATGTCGAAGATGTCTTCCGTCGCCTTGGATTTGGCCTTTCTGGAAATGCAGAAGCCTTTACTGTCAGCGTTCCACGTCGCCGTTGGGACATCACCATCGAAGCGGACCTCTTTGAAGAAATTGCTCGGATTTATGGTTATGACAAATTACCAGCAACCCTTCCAAAAGATGACGGGACAGCAGGTGAATTGACAGAGACTCAAAAACTCCGTCGCCAAGTTCGGACCATTGCTGAAGGAGCTGGTTTAACAGAAATCATCACTTACGCCCTGACAACTCCTGAAAAAGCAGTGGAGTTCGCTACAGCCCCAAGCAATTTAACAGAGCTCATGTGGCCAATGACTGTGGATCGTTCAGTCCTCCGTCAAAATATGATCTCAGGGATCTTAGATACCGTAGCTTACAACGTCGCTCGCAAGAACAAAGATTTGGCCCTCTATGAGATCGGAAAAGTCTTTGAACAGACAGGTAATCCAAAAGAAGAATTGCCAAACGAAATCAACAGCTTTGCCTTTGCTTTAACTGGCCTAGTCGCTGAAAAAGACTTCCAAACTGCAGCTGTTCCAGTTGACTTCTTCTATGCTAAGGGAATTTTGGAAGCCCTCTTTGCTCGCTTGGGTCTTGATGTGACTTATACAGCAACATCTGAAATCAAGAGTCTCCACCCAGGTCGGACAGCCCTAATCTCACTTGGTGACCAAGTAATTGGGGTCTTGGGGCAAGTCCACCCTGTAACAGCTAAGGCTTATGATATCCCAGAAACCTATGTGGCAGAATTGAACTTATCTGCTATTGAAGCAGCTCTTCAACCAGCCGCAGCCTTTGTGGAAATCACTAAATTCCCAGTCGTGAGCCGTGATATCGCCCTTCTCCTCAAAGCAGAAGTGACCCACCAAGAAGTGGTTGATGCGATTCAAGCTGCTGGCGTTAAACGCTTGACAGACATCAAACTCTTTGACGTCTTCTCAGGTGAAAAACTAGGTCTTGGCATGAAGTCTATGGCCTACAGTTTGACCTTCCAAAATCCAGAAGATAGCTTGACGGACGAAGAAGTCGCACGCTACATGGAAAAAATCCAAGCTTCACTTGAAGAAAAAGTCAATGCAGAAGTACGTTAAAAATTTGATGAAAACAGTTGAGACATGCTCTTAGCTGTTTTTGTTTTATTACAATCTTCTTACAAGTTTGTGAAAGAATTTACAAAGATCATAGGATGGTTTATAATAGAAGAATAAACATTAGTAGATTTACTGAAAAAAGGAAGGAGAATGGGGATGTTAAATATGAGAAAACCTATCCTGTCACTTGTTGGTTTGTTAGCAGTGGCTAGCCTGGTCGGATGTCAACAGGCTGAGGGCAGGAAGGGTGATTCAAAGGAACTAAGCCAAGAACAAATCATCGACAAGGGGTTAGAAGCCTTTGAACACTTGAAAAATGGCGAAATCAAACTGGAGAGTAAGATTGAGAGAAAGTTTAGTGAACCAACAAGTGATGGGAATACACACGCAGTATATACTCCGACTTTTGAAGGATCCTTTGAATTAAAACCAGTGAGGGTACGTGGACTATATACGAACAACGGTACGAGTCAAGAAGAGTATTACGATGCCTTTCATGAGTATTCTAGACCAAAAGACTCATCAGAGTGGGAAATGTTTTCTTATTCTCAAGAGAATAAACAACCTGTGGGGGTAAATCAAGAAGCCATACGCTTCTTTCAGACACAGAAAGACAAGTTTGAAGTGACCAAGAAAAAGGACCAGTATGTCTTAACCTATAAGAGTAAGGATGTCAATCATTTACTAGAACCAAATGACGCCGTGTTGCAAGGCCCTGTTCCCATAGGAGTTAGTTATTTTGAAAATTCAGAAGGGAGCTACCAGATAGACCTCATCGTTTCTAAGGAGAACTTGACACCTTTAGGTGTTACTTATACTTGTACTTCTAATTCATCTTTTGCGAAAGAAAAATTAACGTGTAAAATTACCTATTCAAAACAAAATACTGGTATCCAAGTAGAAGTACCAGAGGCTGTTGAAAAATTAGGTGGTATTTAGTTCAAAAGGAGTGAAGATATGAAACATAAAAGAAAATTATTAGTGTTTTTCTTATCTCTTCTTGCTTGTCTATTCCTTTCAGCTTGTCAATCGGCTAAAACCCCTTCAAAGGATACGACACAAGATAGTGGGAGTAAAGATGTGAAAACGTATATCCAAGCAATGCGAGATGCAAAAAACATGGAATATGTCAGTAAAATTTATCGAAAGAATCTACTTGAGGTAAAAGGTTCACAATCACTAATGTATGAAACAACCTTACGACATGGGAAAATTCAGTTTGACCCTCAAGTATATAATGAATTTTATACGAAAGATGGAGGAAATGGATCTACGACAGACAGTGATTCAGACCATTTTCGAAGTCTTGCCAATAAAATAGGTTCTACGGGATATGGGGATACCATTGTGAGACTATATTCTCCTGAAAAAGGGGTTCTGTATAAAAAAATAAAGAAGGGAGACGATAGTTGGACTTGGGATAGAGTGGAAGAAGTTATAGAACCAGCCCTGAAATATCAAAATATAAAAGATCCAGAAGTGGGACGTCATGAACTCATTTTGAAACTTTATGAGAAGTATGCGGATCGATTTAAAAAAACTATCGATGGTCAGTATATCTATCTGGAATTTAAGGGTGATGTTAAGAAAGATATTGATCAAATTGGAGAATTTCAAAATACTTTGTTAGATAGTGAGCTTTACACCAAAGGGAAAAATGAGATTCAGTCCGTCAAGTTGCACATTTATTTGTCTATGAAGAAAGACTCCTCAAATAAAGAAGAAAAATTAGTTCCTAGCGAGGCTAGGATTCAACTAGATACCAAATTGAAAAATGATAAAGGGCGAACGGTGAACAATGAAGACCATTTTGAATTTACTTATCGAGATATTAACCAGATAAAAGAAGTCAAAGCTCCCCAAGATTTTAATATCGTAGAGAATTAAATAGGAGGATAGAAAAACCATTGGTTCAATTGACCAATGGTTTTTTCCGTTTTTGATTTCTGGTACATACCTATTCTTTACTGATGTCGATGCGATTGGTGCATCTCGTCTTTGATGGGGCAGGAACACTCGCAGTCTCCGCAGGATCCTTTCCCCTTGAGATAATGGCGAAATCCTAGAAAGGCGAGCCCAAATAAAATGATGGCAATGATAATGGTTGACATGAAAACCTCCTATAGATGAGCATTTGCGAGGGTGTCGAGCGTAATAACTGTCTCTTTTTGATGCTGAGGTTTGCGCAGGATGAAGTAGAGCATGCTCAGAAGAAGAAGGGCAGCTAATCCGGTCCAGATGGTAATGGGGTGTCCTAGAAACAAGACGAGGCCAAACTGGTAGAGGACCAAGCTCACGACATAGGCTAGTCCTGTTTGAAAACCGATCGCACTCAGGGTCCATTTGAGATCCCCCATCTCACGCTTGATCGCTCCCATCGCTGCGATACAAGGAGCACAGAGCAGGTTAAAGGTGAGGAAAGAGTAGGCTGCTAAGGAAGTATAATCAACTCTTAAGGCAGCAGATAAACCGGCAGTAGAGCTATCATTGTAGAGAATACCGAAAGTCGCAACCACGGTTTCTTTGGCTGCAAGACCTGTCACCGCAGCAACGGTTGCCTTCCAGTTTCCAAATCCAAGTGGTTCAAAAATCCAAGCAATGGATTTCCCAAGGCTGGCTAAAATACTGTGATCTGTATGGACGGCTTGGAGGCTGAAATTATAGGAAGAGAGGAACCAAATCAGGATAGTCAGGCTAAAGATGATCGTTCCTGCCCGCTTCACAAAACTCATGGCCTTCCCAAAAGCGTAGCGGAAAACAGAAATGGCTTTTGGCCAGTGGTAGGCAGGAAGCTCCATGATAAAGGGACTAGCTAGGCCACCTAATAAACGGGTCTTTTTCAAGGCAATTCCAGATAGGATGATGGTCGTCATCCCAAGGAAATAGGTGCTGGGTGCGACCCATGGATTGTCAGGGAAAAAGGCACCTGCAATCAGGGCGATGATTTCTAACTTGGCAGAGCAAGGCATGAAGGTGGCCGTCATAATGGTGATTTTACGGTCTCGCTCATTTTCGATGGTCCGACTAGACATAATAGCTGGAACCCCACAGCCGGTAGAGATCAGCATGGGAATAAAGGACTTGCCAGAGAGACCAAATCGTCTAAAAATTCGATCCATGACAAAGGCGATTCGGCTCATGTAGCCGATATCTTCTAAGATACCGAGACAGATAAAGAGGACGAAAATTTGTGGCAGAAATCCGAGAACAGTTCCGATTCCGGCAACAACCCCATCGATGATCAAGGATTGAAGCCAATCCTCTACGTGTAGATACTGGAGAAAATTGGTCACGGCATCGGGGACATATTTGCCAAAGAGGACATCGTTGGCCCAGTCGGTCCACATCTGACCGACCGTTTGGATGGAGAGGTAATAGACCAAATACATGACCACTGCAAAAATCGGCAAAGCTAAAATTCGATTGGTGACGATCTGGTCAATCTTATCTGAAAGGCTGAATTTGAAGGTAGCATCTTGTCCTTGGGCGAGTCGGCAGACTTTTTCGATAAAGGCATAGCGTTCATTGATGACGATAGATTCCGCGTCTTCAGTAAAGATTTCCTCAGTAATCTGGACGATATCTGCTATTTCACTTTGTTGGAAAGAAGAGAGGTTTAACTCTTCTGTGACAAGAGCATCCCCTTCAAAAAGCTTGATAGCATAAAAGCGAGCAGCTCTTTCTGGGACGGTATTACCCAGTATTTGAAGAATTTGTGAAATAGCTGCCTCCAATCGGTCATCATAGCGGGGATATGCTAAATCTGTCACTGTATCTTTTCTTGTGAGAGAAGCCTTTTTTATGGCCTTTTCTATACCAGTTTGCTTGATAGCGCTGGTCGCAATGACAGGAACTCCTAACTGATAGGATAATTTTTCAGTATCAATGAAACGTCCCTGGGCCTCTAAGACATCACTCATATTGAGCGCGACGGTAACAGGGATACCTGTTTCAATCAATTGGGTAGTCAGATAGAGATTTCGTTCCAGATTGGTCGCATCCACTACGTTGAGGATACTATCTGCCTCTTGGCTTAATAGATAATCCCGTGCCACTTTCTCTTCAGGGCTATAGGGGGACATGGAATAGATCCCAGGCAAATCCTGAATTTGAATGCTTTTATCCTTTTTGGATATCCCACTTTTTCTTTCAACAGTAACACCAGGCCAATTCCCAACTCGCTGGTTTGTTCCTGTAATAAGGTTAAATAAGCTAGTTTTCCCGCTATTGGGATTCCCGATCAAGGCGATTTCAGTCATGCTTCTCTCCTTCCTCTAGTTGAATCACACTAATCATCTGAGCTTCTGATTTTCGAAGGGTTAACTCATAGCCACGCAGGGTGATCTCAAGCGGATCCCCTAAAGGTGCAACTTTTCTCAGATAGAGTTTGGTTCGTTTGGTGATTCCCATGTCCATGAGACGACGCTTGGCTTCGTTGATTGCAAAAATATCCACTACGATGGCAGATTCACCAACGGCTAACTCGGAAAGTGGAAAACAAGTATGCTCCTGTTCAAGGGGAGCAATCTCGATCTTTTTCAAAATAGAGGCATCAAATGCCAGCCGACTCCCCTTAATGATGAGGATGGCACTGTCTTTGGTTTTGGTCACAATTTCCAAGGTCTCACCTGGTGTCATGCCCAGATGAGAAAGATGGCGTAGATTATCTTTTGGTAAATCAATTCCAAGGATGCGATAAGGTGTTTTTATCGCTGCATCAAGTATGAGCATATTTCTTGACCTTCTTTTATAATTATGTTATAGGAACATTATACCATATAATGAAATAATTCTGACAGTTTTAATGAAGATGAGAATGATTCCAGATTAGAGTTCTTAGGGATGCAAAAAGGGCCTGTGATACTACAGGTCCTTTTGAATTTAGAGATTAGTCAATGATGGTTTCCATGACAGTTTCTTGAGGCATCATTCCCTGTCTTTGATAGAAGCGAAGGGCTCTTTCATTGTCATTCCAGACATTAAGTGTCATGTTGTAGCATCCGATTTCCTTGGCATAACGAAGGGCAAACTGATAAAGTTGATCGCCGATTTTTTGCCCACGCGTTGCTTGATCGACACACAAGTCCTCGATGAAGAGGGTTTTTATCGGATGAAGCACAGGATTGTCAGAGACTTCTTTAATGGTGACGAAGAGATGTCCTAGGATCTGGCCCTCCGCATTTTCATAGACGAAAATCGGTGTCTGATCTTGCGCCATTAACTGTTCTAACTCTTCTTCACTATATTTTCCGCCACTTTCCTTGAAAATATCGGGACGAGCTTGGTGGTGAACGGAAAGAATCTGTTCTAAGAGACCAATCAAAGCAGGAATATCTTTTGGTTGCGCTAAACGAATCGTCATGCAGGTTCTCCTTAGTCGTATTTTCTATATTATAAAAATTTTTTACAGAGCTTGTCAATGGAAAAAGGATCGTTAAAAGGTGCGAAAATGCGGGCCTTTTATTTCTTACCTCAAAATATCCATGTCAACTATCCTGCTATTTTTGACAAATATTTTTATTTTTTTGTCAAATATACTTGTCAAAAAGAAAAAGAAGTGTTACAATAATTTTAGTTGAAAGAAGGGGAGGGTTTCTTATGGGAGCCATATGGATTCTATTTATCCCTTTTCTGGTTATCATTTATGCAAGCTCAGAAAAGAAGATAAAAAGGTTGAACAAACGCATTAGACGATTAGAAAAACAAGTGAAAGGAAATCAAGACATGTCTAGACTTTTAGAAGAATTGAAAGGCCAAACGGTCACTGTCAGAGTAGATGATTTTGGAACCAAATATGAAATTGTGGATATCGATGAAGATTGGGTCAAACTGACTCGTGTGATTAATAAACAACAAAGCGAGACAAAATTAGTTCGCATCGAAGATATTCAAGGTATTCAACTGTAAGGGGGCGAAAGCCATGATCTTAAAAAATCGACTGAAAGAGCTGAGGGCGCGTGATGGGCTCAACCAATCCGAGCTAGCCAAGCTAGCAGGGGTCTCGCGCCAATCTATCAGTCTCTTGGAGCGGGGGGAATACACCCCCTCGGTTATCATTGCGATCACCATCGCCCAGATTTTCAAGGAACCGGTGGAGAATGTCTTTAGTCTAATAGAGGGAGAGGAATAAAAATGAAAAAGCAACAACAAGAACGATCCGATCGTTACCGTTTTTGGAGAAATGTCGGAATCATCACAGGTTCCGGCTTGATTGGAGGAGTCATTGGTTTTTTGACAGGCATGTTCGGATCCGAAAAGCCCCTTGAAATCCAATCCTTCTTTAGTAAAGAAGTACTCCTTTTGGGCTCAATACTTTTGTTTCTTATCTTGTTTATGGTCACGATAGCCTTACTAATAAGCGCGAGAAAAGTCCATCAAAAAATGCTCCAGATAGAAGACGAAGACGAAGCCTATCACTATGACATCCAGAAGGAAAAACTGTATGGGTTAGCGACCATTTTTAAAGGTACCATGATCTTGCCATACTTTTTAGTCATCATCTTTTATAGTCAATTGGTGTATATGGATAGACCTTCCACAGGGCACTTGGCTTTTATCTTTGGAACTTTTACCATGCTCTATCTCTTTCTCGTTTTGATTGCCCTATTTTTCTTATCGGATACCTTCTTTCGCAAGACCTTCCATTTGCTTTATGGAAAACCGATTCCTCGCAATGCCAATGCCAAGGAAGTGCGGGAATTTTTGATGAGTATGATGGATGAAGCTGAAAAACAGATTAGCTACGAGGAAAACTATGAAATTATCATTAAGTTAAGCAATTATATCTTGCCTTTTACTTTAATTGGAATTTTCTTGATTGGTACCTTTTTCCATACCGATATCTTGTTAGCATTAGTAGTTGTATCACTGATTTATGTTTATATCTTGGTCTCACAATACAAAATTACCAAACGTTATTATAAAGAGTAAAGGAGTCATTCATGTTAGAAATTAGACATTTAGAAAAAAGCTTTGGCAATAAGCAGGTCCTCTTTGGAGTGGATCTGACAGCTCAACAAGGGCATATCCTTGGTTTGGTTGGGAAAAATGGGGCCGGAAAAACCACCATTTTCCACAGCATCCTGCGTTTTTTGGACTACAGCGGTGAGATCCACCTAGATGGCAAAGCGATTACGCAAGAAACTTACAAAGAAATTGGCTATTTGCCGGAAGAGCGTAGTCTCATGCCAAAACTCACGATTTTTGAGCAGGTCCGCTATTTGGCTGCCTTAAAAGGAATGAGCACTGCCGAGGTCAAGGAAAAATTACCGACCTGGATGGAAAAGCTCCAAGTAAAAGGGAAATTGACTGATAAAATTAAGAGCCTCTCAAAAGGGAACCAACAGAAGGTTCAACTGATCATTACCTTGATCCATGAGCCTAAATTGATCATTTTAGATGAACCGTTTAGTGGGTTGGATCCGGTCAACACAGAAGTGCTCAAGCAGGTCATCTTTGAAGAAAAAGAGCGTGGGGCCACCATTATCTTTTCTGACCACGTCATGACCAACGTCGAAGAGTTGTGTGATGATATCCTAATGATCCGTGATGGTTCGGTGGTCCTTTCAGGGCCTGTCCAAGAGGTCCGGAATAGCTATGGCAAGACCCGCCTCTTTGTCTCTAACGACTTTAGTAAAGAAGAGCTGGAAGCTCTGCCACACGTGACCAAGGTCAGCATGACCAAGCAAGGGACTTGGAAGCTGATCTTGGATGACGCGTCAGCGGGTCCAGAATTATTTGACCGCTTGACCAAGGGCCACTACCTTGCGACCTTTGACCACCAAGCCCCAACTATTGATGAGATCTTTAAACTTGAATCAGGAGTAGAAGTATGAAACAGATGTTTGTCGTAATGAAAGAAACCTATATCAGACAAGTGAAATCATGGAGTTTCCTCTTCATGGTCTTCGGTCCCTTCCTCTTTTTAGGATTGGGCGTTGGAATCGGTTATCTAACGGATTCTTCTACAGATGCGAAGAATCAGGTGGCCTTGGTGACCGAAGTGCCAGCTGTCAAAGAAAGTCTCAAAGGAACTGATGGCTTGACCTTAGACTACAAAGATGAAGCTGCAGCTAAAAAAGCCATCAAGGATGAAAAAGCCGCTGCTTACCTAACGGTCGATGAAAAAGATGGCCAGCTAGAAGCCACTTATGTGGGCGATCAAGCCATGAAAATGGAATTGAAAAGCCTTGTCGCTGCGAAATTAAGCCAGGTCCAACAAGGGATCAATCTAGCGCGTGCCAATCTAAACAAAGAGCAACTGACAGCCTTGTCTCAACAGGTTTCTCTCAAAGAAAAAATTGATGAGAAAAAAGAAGGCTTGAAAATGGTGCAAACCATGGTTGCAGGTGGTCTAGGAATGCTGCTTTATATGATTTTGATCTTCTACTCGAGTATCACAGCCCAAGAAGTGGCTAGCGAAAAGGGAACCAAGATCATGGAAGTGGTCTTCTCTAGTATCAAAGCAACTGACTATTTCTTCGCACGCATGCTCGGACTCTTCGGAGTGATCTTTACCCATATTTTTGTCTATGTGATTGGTTTAGTAGCTGTTTGGATCTTTAGAGCAGATATCCCAGTTGTCAAGGATATTCTCGCTCCAAACTCTCCGATTACCCAACACCTTGCAGAGTCGATCTCGCTCAATACCGTCTTCTTCATTATCCTTGGGATCTTTATGTATGTGGTGCTCTCTGCCTTCTTAGGCTCAACAGTTGCACGACCTGAAGATTCAGGAAAAGCGATTTCGCCACTAATGATGTTAGTTATCTTTAGCTTCCTTGGGGTAACCACCTTGGGAAGTGCCGGTGATGTCTTCTTATTGAAGATCGGTTCTTACATTCCATTCTTTTCAACCTTCTTCATGCCTTTCCGTACCATCAATGGCTATGCGACTGGTCTTGAATCTTGGGCTTCATTGGGAATTGCGGTCCTCTTTACCATCGTGGGAACAGTTCTCATCGCTCGAATCTACGCGAGCTTAATCCTCCAGACCGATGACCTCGGACCATGGAAGACCATCAAACGTGCTCTTAGCTATCGCTAATCAAAGAAGCTCTCAGTTATTGCTGAGGGCTTTTTGAATGGAGATTACAATTTTTTTGAAAGACTTGTCTCTAACTATTAATAAATTACAAGAAGCGATCGACGATATTCAAAATCATCTAGATAGTAAAATTGAAGAATATGAAAATGTGGTAAGGTAGCTTGAGAATATTTTTAACATTCTCAGGAACAGAATAAATATAGTTGATGGAGAAGAACTAAACTTAATGCAGTATTCACATTCTGAATACTATTATCAAAAATCACTATTTTACCCATGAGTTTTTATCGTTTATACTAAATCATGTCCAAGGGACAAGAAAAAAGATTTAGAGGTATAGAAATGAACTCAAGAAAAGTAAGACTTTTGACAACAACGGCTATAGCAACTATTTTTCTTTGCTATTGTACAGGTAAATGAAAGAGAACTATAATATAGACAGAAAGTGAGATGAATCCTATGAAAAACGTTAATTTGAACAATGGAGTGAAGATGCCAATTCTTGGCTTTGGTGTTTTCCAAATTCCTGCCAGTGAAACAAAGCAGACCGTGCTTGATGCTATTAAGGTTGGCTATCGTCATTTTGATACGGCTCAGTCTTATGCCAATGAAAAAGAAGTTGGTGAAGCTATCGCAGAATCAGGTTTGCCAAGGGAAGAATTTTTCATTACTAGCAAAGTCTGGCTAGAGCATTACGGTTATGAGAAAACGAGAAAAGCTGTTCTACATTCATTGGAGGTCATGGGCTTAGATTATCTAGACTTGATGCTCCTTCATCAGCCCTTTTCAGATTATTATGGTTCTTATCGTGCCTTGGAGGACTTGTATAAAGAAGGGAAACTGCGTGCCATTGGTGTCAGCAATTTCTATCCCGATCGTCTGAGTGATCTGGTGGCTTTTAATGAAATCACACCACAGGTCAATCAAGTTGAAACCCATCCGTTTAATCAACAGATTTTCGCACAAGAGAATATGATCAAAAACAATGTTCAGATGGAGTCATGGGCTAGTTTTGCAGAAGGTAGAAATGGCATCTTTTCTCATCCGACACTAGTGGCGATTGCGGAAAAATATGGTAAGTCCACAGCTCAAATTATGATTCGTTGGCAGGTAGAGCGTGGTATCGTCTGCTTGACAAAATCAGTAAAACCAGAGCGTATGGCTGAGAATATTGATGTTTTTGATTTTAACTTAACGGATGAAGATATGACAGCCATTGCAGAACTTGATACAAAAGAAAGTCTGTTTTTCAATCACCAAGATCCTTCAACAGTTGACATGTTCTTACATTTGATTGAACAGAGAAAAAATGGAGAAAACTAAAGATGAAAACAATTACTTTAAATGATGGCAATCGTATTCCAGCAGTTGGGTTTGGTGTTTTCCAAATTCCTGCAGACGGTTCGACCTATACAGTTGTTAAGGATGCCTTAGAAGTTGGTTACCGTCATATTGACACAGCGATTCAGGCATTCCACGTGATGAAATCTTTGTCACTAGTAAACTTTGGATTCAAGATTATGCTTACGAAACTGCTAAAGCAACCATTGATGCAACCTTGGGGAAAATGGGGCTTGATTACCTTGACCTCTACCTGCTTCACCAACCTTATGGCAAAGTCGAAGAGGCTTGGAAAGCTCTAGAAGAAGCCAAATCAGCTGGTAAAATCAAATCAATCGGTGTATCAAACTTCACGCCAAACTTTTGGAATCAATTTGTTCCACATTTCAATACGATTCCAGCTGTTAACCAAGTAGAGTTCAACCCATATTTCCAACAAAAAGCTCTACGTGACTTGCTTGCAAAGGATGATGTTAAAATCGAAGCTTGGGCGCCACTCGGACAAGGAAATAAAGACTTATTTGCCGAACCAATCATCACAGCTTTGGCTAACAAATATGGCAAAGATGCTGGGCAAATTGTTTTGCGATTTGAAGTGCAAGAAGGTGTCATTGTCTTGCCAAAATCAACCAAGAAAGTTCGCATGGCATCAAACAAAGAACTCTTTGATTTTGAATTGACCGCTGAAGAAATGGCAGAGATTCGTGCCCTTGACAAAGGAAAAGGTGCTCATGACCCAGACGCACCAGGCGTTGGAGATTATCTCTTGTCAGCTTATGACATTCATGCTAATGATTAATTTTTAAGATTGTTTGAGGAATAATAAATGAAAAATGTTTTAATTTTAGGTGCCAATGGACAAATTGCACGGATTGTAGCGAAGCGTCTTTTGAGCGAACAAGATGATGTTCAATTGACACTTTATTTACGAAAAAGTCATCGTGTTGATGACTTAGTGGCTATTAATCCTGCGCGTGTAAGGACAGTAGATGCTGACATTCACGACCAAGAAATGTTGGACAAGGCTGTTCAAGGACAAGATATTGTTTTTATTTCAAATGTTGACCATGACCCTGATAACAAACTGACTCAAGGTGTTATTGCAGCAATGATTAAAAATGATGTTAAACGTGTTATAGCTTCAAATGTTTTAGGGATTTACGGAGAAGTTCCTGGAGAATATGGTCGTTGGAATACAGAAATGCTTACGCAAGCAGGGCTCAATCGAGCTCGACGTTCTGACGAATTGTTAGAAAAATCAGGCTTAGATTACACAACTTTACGTTTGCCTTGGTTAAATGACCGTGATGAGGTGAAATACAGTATTACGCACAAAGGAGAATCATATGTCGGTGTCTCTGGCTCACGTCAAAGTATTGCAGACGTTGTCGTCAAAATGATTGCTGATCCAACTTACCTCAATAGAGAAAGTATAGGTCTTGCAGACCCCGATACTCAAGGTTTGACACGTCCTGTTTATTAAGATAAATAGAGAAGGAGAAAAAATGAAAGTCGCAACATTTATTGAATCAGGGAAAATGACAGTTACTGAAGCAAGCCACTTTGACATGTACGACCTCCATCCTTTTATAGGTGTCGCCTTTGAGGCAATCATACCTTTCTTTGAAAGAAATATTTAATCCTAACTATCCATTTGGATAATGAAAAAAATAAATAAAAACGAGGTAAACAATGAAATACACAATACTTAATAACGGAATCAAAATGCCTATGGTTGGATTTGGAGTTTTCCAAATCCATGATGCCAAAACAACGCAGATAGTTGTAGAAGAAGCGATTAAAACGGGCTATCATTTGATTGACACCGCCCAAGTTTATGGTAATGAAGAAGCGGTCGGAAAAGCTATCAAGGCCTCAGGTGTTCCCCGTGAGGAGCTCTTTATCACAACTAAACTTTGGATTTCAGACTTTAGCTATGAGGCTGCTAAAGACGCTTTTAAAGAATCCTTACGTAAATTAGATTTGGACTACGTTGATCTCTATCTCTTACATCAACCATTTGGGGATATTTTCGGAGCTTGGCGTGCCTTAGAAGAACTTTATAAAGAAGGAAAAATCAAAGCGATTGGAGTTTCAAACTTTAAACCAGATCAATTAGCTAACCTTGCTGCCTTTAATGAAGTTACTCCAGCTGTCAATCAGATTGAACTCCACGTTTTCAACCAAAAAGAAGATGAGCAAGCCTATATGCTCTCAAAAGGGGTGCAAACAGAGAGTTGGGGCGCTTTTGCTGAAGGACAATTTGATGTTTTTAATAATCCAGTTTTAAAAGAAATTGCAGAAAAATACAGTAAAATAACAGCACAAGTTATGCTTCGTTGGCAGTTGCAACGTGGCATTGTCTCCCTTTCAAAATCAGCCAATCCAGAACGTGTCCGTCAAAACTTTGACATCTTTGATTTTGAATTATCAGCAGAAGATATGGACAAAATTGCGACTCTTAACACGAACACAACTGTCTTCTCGGATCATCACGAAGCTAAAACAGTTGAACTTTTGGCAAGCTTTGTTGGGAAATCATTTAAATAGGTATAAAGTGTGGTAGATAAGGAGAAAGTGAAATGACAACATTATTTATAAACGGTAGTCCCAATAAAAATGGCAATACCGTCGCTTTAGCAAAAAAATTATTAGGAGATCAATCTTTTGAAACGCTTCATCTAGCAGATTATAAAATTTATGATTACGGACAAGATTTCTCAGATGATCAATTTGAAGAGGTGCTAGCAAAGCTATTTGAAGCAGATACAATTGTGATTGGCTCACCAGTCTATTGGCATAGCATCAATGGTTTGGTACGGAATTTTCTGGATCGACAGTATAATCTTGTCGAAGAACAGCTCAATGGAAAAGTGTTGTATTTCATCTTTCAAGGCTCAGCTCCGACGCAGGAAGTTCTTGATATGGGAAACTACACCATGAGCCGTTATGCCGGCTTGTATGGAATGAACTACAAGGGTATGATAACTAGGTAAGGAATGGAGAGATTCATGAAGAAAATAGTCGTGTCTTCCAAGAGTATCTCAATGAGTCCCAACGGGAAACGCCTTTGGAAGTAGGGACTCCTGAAAACTGGGCAGATTATGATGTTATTTTTATTGGATATCCTATTTGGTGGCAAGAAGCTGCCTGGCCTATCAATGATTTCGTTGAAGAAAATGACTTTTCAGGAAAAACAGTCATTCCATTTGCGACACCTACTATCTCTGATTTAGGGGAAAGTGGAAATTTACTAGCAGAGATGGTAGGAACAGGCAACTGGGAAGAAGGGCAACGGTTTAGTTCATCAGCTACAAGCTCAGAAGTAGCTGAATGGCTTACTGAGATAGGATATGAAGATTTCTATGGAAAGAGAGAACAACTCTTTATTCTCAAAAGAAATAAATTTTGGTATAATACTCTTTATTAAGGAGAAGTGAACATGAATTTAATGTCAAAAGAGCGTTTAATCGCTTTTACAGATGCCGTCTTGGCGATTATCATGACGATTTTAGTTTTGGAATTAAAACGGCCGGATCCGATTAGCTGGCAGGCTCTATGGGATTTGCGGACCAATTTTTTCGCCTACACCATTTCTTTCTTCTGGTTGGGAACCATGTGGGTTAATCTGCATCGTAGTTGGGATGTGGTTGATAAAATCAACTCCAATTTGGTTTGGAGTTCAATTGTCTTACTCTTCTTTTCATCCTTTTTCCCCTACACCACAGCCTTGGTTTCGGCTGATTTTAACAATTCAGTTGCTCAAACCTTATATGGGGTCATTGTTCTTCTGGTAACAGCTTGTAACGTCTGGATGTATCACGAATTGCATAAACTAAATCCCGATGCTGTTGGAGCAAGCCGTTTTAACATTTTAGATAAGGAAGGTCTAGTTGATATTGCACTAAAGCTAATAGGTTTAGTCTTGACCTTAACGGTCTTCCCTTCTGCCATGATGTGGGCAGTGCTGTTTACGTTCTTGGTCATCGTTTTACCTAGAGCAATTAGGCAGTAATCCTTATCAAATAAAGAAAAGTATGGTTCTTTCGAGGGAACCATACTTTTTTTCTGTACTATCAAGTGAATTGCATTAATATACTTTTATTCTTTTTCAAAGTTGAGATGTAAAAGGTTTTTGTGGCTTCCTTATCTACGATTGGGACATGCACACGTTGGGTTGGATTGTCTGAGGAGGCCTGAGAGATATTGGTTGAAAAGCTTGGCAAAGCAGAAGCAGAGATCAGTTCGTCAAAGGCTTCCCAATCTGTCTGGACAATAAATTTGGTTTGTGTTAGCTGATCCACAAGTGGTTGCCAAATCCCCAAACCGGACCGCAAGAGCATGGTTAGGTTTGCCAAATCTTCCAATGCAATTTCCTCACGCATGGCATAGGGATGGGCAGGTGGAACGGAAATATAAAGTTGTTCTTTGAAGAATCCAGTTGTCAGCACATCGTCATGCTCAATTGGAAAGTCTGTCACGATAAACTGGAATTTCTGACTAAGTAGGCCTTCTAGTAGGGAGTCATTATCGTGTAACTCGACATGGACTTCTTGTCCTAAGTCCTGCTCTGCCAAACGACTCCTCACTTCCCATTCTACACCAGGAGCTGAGATGCCGCCAAATAAAATCGTGGTTTGGAGAGAAAAACGTTGGATATTTTTCAAAAATTGCTGCTCATGGTTGAGCAAATCTTCTGCTTGTTGAACAGTATATTTACCAGTTTCCGTTAAGGAAAGTTTGTTTTTGCTTCGTTGGAAAAGCTGGACGCCTAAGTCGTCTTCTAACTGACGCATATTACGGGTCAAAGACGGCTGTGAAATCAATAAAACCTCAGCTGCGCGTGATAGTGTCCCTTCTTTAGCGACCGTAATCAATTGTTCTAGGTGCTGTAAATTGATCATATTTTCTCCTTTGTCACTATTCACTTTATAAATAGCAGTCTAACTAATTGCTATTGTACTATTTTTTAAAGCACTTGTAAAATAGAGACATCAAGTGGAGGTAGCTGTATGAATAAGATTAGATTAAATAATGGAATAGAAATGCCACAGGTTGGGATGGGGCTGTTTCAGCTGAAAGGTGATGAGACTCAAACCTACATCAAACAGGCGATTGAGGCTGGGTATCGCTTATTTGATACGGCTAGTATCTATAGTAATGAAGCAGATTTAGGGCAGGCTATTAAGGATTCAGGAATTGCTCGAGAGAATTTTTTTATTTCCAGCAAGGTCTGGATTCATTCTGATGGCTATGAGGCAACAATGAAGGAGTTTGAAACAAGCCTAAATCGCTTGGGAACAGATTACATTGACCTGTATTTGATTCATCAACCGATGGGGGATGTTTATGGATCTTGGCGTGCCTTAGAGGAGCTTTATACTCAAGGGAAAATTAAGGCTATTGGCGTATCGAATTTCTCTGAAGATCGCTTGCTTGATTTTATTTTAAATACAAAAATTGTTCCAGCAGTAAATCAAATTGAGCTTCATCCTTTCTTTCATCAATCATCCCTAAGGAAACTGATGAAGGATTACGGGATTCAGGTTCAGGCTTGGGGCCCGCTTTGTGAAGGGATGAAAAATATCTTTCAGCATCCAGTATTAGAAAATATCGCGAAAAAACATCAGAAATCCATTGCTCAAATCGCTTTAAAGTGGAGTGTGCAGATGGGCAATAGCGTCATCCCCAAATCAACAAATCCCGTACATTTGGCAGAAAATGTAGCCCTTTGGGATTTTGAATTGGACCAAGAAGACTTAGACCAAATCAAACAGCTGGACATTGGTTACAGTGAGATTATTGACCATAAAAATTTAGCCGTTGTAAAAGGGTTGAACCTGTGTTTAGGGAGTGAGAAGACTCATGTCTAAAGGAGGAATTATGGTATTTACAAAAGATACAAAAATTAGAGAAATTACCCAACATCCTAGTTTTAGAGGATTTGGACACTTATTATTTCCGCTTCAGCTGGCCTTTCATCCTGAGGAGACTGTCCAAGATGTGACTGATTCAAATCATTTTATCTGGTATTCAAACCTGAAAACAAAGACCAGTTTAGAGGTTTTGAACAACTTACTCGAGCGTGCTCAAAAAAATGAACAAATCTTTTTCCCCATTTATGATGAGGACGAGATGGTGAAGGATCCAAGTAAGAGAGAAACAGGGCTATTTTACTTCAAAGGGAAGGAATATGAGAAATTTGCCCTTATCAATGCAGGAGGCGGTTTTCATTATGTTGCTGCCTTGCACGACAGTTTCCCACAAGCCTTGGCCTTAAGCCAAAGAGGCTACAATGCCTTTGCTCTGATCTATCGCCCCGAGAAGGCCTATGAAGATCTAGCACAGGCCCTAGATTATCTTTATAGTCACTCCAGTGAATTGAAGATAGACCCTGACCAGTATTCGCTTTGGGGTGGTTCTGCTGGAGCTAGGATGGCTATTCGCTTAGGTAACAAAAGCGAATTACAACGTTTAACAAGGACATCCATAGAGCCAGCCAGCATGGTTGTTAGTCAATATACTGGTTATTCATCTGTTTCTAGAGATGATGCACCGACCTATGCCAATTGTGGTACTAATGACTGGATTGCCAATTGGCAAGTGATGGAAAATCGACTGAAGAACTTGAAAAAGCTTGGGATTGACAGCCAGTTTCACGTCTATAAAGGGTTGAGGCATGGATTTGGCATTGGAAAAGAGACAGTAGCAGAAGGTTGGATCGATAACGCCATTTCCTTCTGGGAAAAACAAATCAACAAATAGAAATTGGAGAAAAACAATGAGATTAGTAATTATTGGTGCTTATTCTCCAACAAATAATCGGGTTATCGGTGCTAAGTTAGTGGATGAGTCAGGTTTGGATTATACCTACCTTCGGATGACTTGGCTCTATAATCAGGAAGGCAATCGCTCCTACAAGTTGATTCCGCAAGGAGAACCCTATAAAGGTGCTCAAGTCACGCGCCAAGCAGTTGCCCAATATGTTATGGACTTATTGCAAGATCCAAGTCGTGACTTGGGTGTGAGCGTTGGAATTGTGGAGCCAGGAAGTGAAGCTCTAGCGAAACCAGTTTTCTACTAAGAAAGTGTGAGTATATGAAAAGAAAGAGTGAATATATGAAAAAAGAATCATTTGGGATCATCTTACCCATTACCCTATTAGCTTATTTTTTGATCTTAATGGATAATTCCATTATCTTTACCAGCTCTGTTCAGATTGGCGAGAGTCTAAATCTAACAGATACCAGTCTAGCTTGGGTGTCAAATGCCTATACGCTTACCTTCGGTGGCTTTTTGCTCCTATCTGGTCGCTTGTCTGATTTGTTGGGTCGCAAGCGAATTTTTCAAATTGGTCTAGCTATATTTGGACTTAGTTCCTTGGTGATTGGCCTTGCCCAAAATGCATCTATGATGATTTTGGCACGTGCTATTCAAGGAATTGGAAGTTCTATTATCGCGCCAACAACCCTTGCCTTAATGATGGATACTTATACGGGTGAGATGCGAACAAAAGCTATTTCCTACTATGGTGCGACGGCTGGAATTGGATCAAGTGTTGGTCTCTTGATTGGTGGTGGTCTAACCAGTTTTGTATCCTGGCGAGCAGGCTTTCTAATCAATGTCCCTTTGACCTTGCTCTTGATGTGTCTGACTCATCGCCATGTAGTTGCTAAGGCTGGACACCAAGAGAAAATAGATTACTTGGGGAGTTTATTGTCAGTTGCAGGTTTAGCGAGTCTGATCTATGGTTTGGACGGTGAGATTTACCCCCTTGCCTTTGTTATCGCTGGTTTTCTTATCTTGATTGGCTTTTATTTCTATGAAAAAGGCCAAAAACTACCTATTATGCCATTAGACTTATTCAAAAATAAAGTTCGTTTTGGTGCCTATCTTGTCAGAGCTCTATTCATGATGGCTATGTTGCCCTATTGGTTCCTATTGCCACAGGTATTACAGGCTGAGTACGGTTTTTCTGCCTTGGGGTCTGGTTTTGCCTTTCTGCCCTTGACAATCACAACCTTCCTTACTTCTCTTCAGCTCCCAAAACTGACTAAGCGATTTGGTAATAATCGTATTTTACTCATTGGAGAGATCGCTTTGTCACTTGGTCTTTTATGGGCTAGCCTATCACCATTAGAGTTGGGTTATGTGCAAGCTGTTGCCTTGCCAATGCTGGTAATTGGTATTGGTCAAGCAATGGTCGTTGCACCTGTGACGGCAGCAGGTATCTATCAAGCTCCTGATGACTTGGCAGGTTCGGCTAGTGGCTTGACAAATGCCATGCATCAAATTGGTGGACCAATTGGCTTATCTGTTATTATGGCGACGACATCGAATTTCTATGTCAGTCTTGGTTGGATGGCAGGTTTTAGCCTAGTCGCTTTGCTTTTTGTCCTTATCTTTGTTTATCAATTTGGAAAAAATCCCTAGGAGGTTTCTATGAGAAAAAGTTATATTTTATTGGTAAGTGTTCTAGTCTTAGCTGCTTGCTCCGTTCAAAACGAAAGCCAAACAAACAGCAGTTCATCATCTTCGGCATCTATTCTTCCAAGCGGAAAAATGGACCAAAGTCAGATTGCAGCACCGCAAGTTGGTCTCTCAGATGCAGAGTGGAATAATAGTCGAGGGACAGTCTCGGATGGAAAAGATACCAATTCTGAGCAAGAGCCGACTCGAATCTTGTCTGAAGACGCCGATAGTCTGATTGTCTATTTTTCACGGTCAGGCTCTACTGAGTTACTGGCTAGCAAGATTCAGGCACTTTCTGGTGCAGATGTGATTGAATTGGTTGCCAAAGAAACGTATAGTTCTGATTATGGTGAAACGGTACAACGGGCCAATCAGGAACGAAATGTCAAAAACACTCCTGAATTGGACGTAGAGATGCCAGATTTATCTCACTATCAAACCATTTATATCGGCTATCCTATTTGGGGCATGACCATGGCAGAGCCCGTTGCAACCTTTATCGAGACCTATGCCAAAGAACTTGATGGAAAAACGATCATTCCATTTTCGACAAATGGTGGTTATGGATTAGGATCAAGTATCGATTATATCGAAACTATTTTGGCTGAAAACCAGGTTACCGCTCGTATTGAGCCTGCCTTTGCAGTCGAAGGAAATAAGGTTGATCAGGTTGATTCAGACTTGATGACGTGGTATAACAATTTAAACAAATAGAAAGAGAAAACTGTTATCAAAAGAACTCTTATTTTTTCATTAACAGGCTTGCTATTAGTCGTTCTAGGGACGATTCTTTATCTAAACTTTGAAAGCAATAAAGCCAACAATTCAACAGAGTTGATAAGCCAAAATGTGTCAAGTTCTTCTCGCACTAACTCGCTTTCTAAGGAACAGGGCAGTAAAATTGACGGTATGACTTATACAACGACTTATGATGGCAAAGAGTATAACAAGGAAGCACTTGTCTATGTGCCTGATTCGTATGAGACAGGCAAACCAATGAATATCCTTTATCTCATGCACGGATCAGGCATGTCTGCTGAGCAAGTAGCGGCAGACGTCAAACCACTGCTAGATAACTGGATTGCAAATGGAGATATTTGAGCCACTGCTGGTTGTATTTCCGACTTATTATCCAGATCGAAGTTTTGTTGTGTCGAATTATTCAGCTGATTATCCTTTAAATCATTACTTTGCAGAGACTGAAGTTTTAGAGGTTATGAAGACGGTTGAAAGTCAATACACGACCTTTGCTGAGACAGCCGATGAAACTGGTTTTACAGAAAGTCGTTCTCATAGAGCTTTCGGTGGCTATTCTATGGGCGGTATCACGACATGGGATGTGCTGGTTGAACAGAGTGATAAATTTTTCTACTACTTGCCGATGGCAGGCGATAGCTGGATTGGACAAGTTACTGGTAGAAACAGCGATGAAGCTATTGCTGAAACCTTGGTCAGTGGTCTGCAAGAAAATAACTACGGGCAGAATGATTTCCAAATAATAGCGATGGTAGGTGGAAGTGATGGGACAAAATACAGCATGATTCCACAGACCGAAGCCCTCCGTAGCAACCATAGTGATTTGATAACAGGTGATAACCTCATTTATTGGGAAAATAACGGTGGTGGACATAATCAAGAATCATTTGAACTAGAGATTCAACATGGACTGACTTACCTTTTTAAAGAATAAGAGAAAGTGAGGAACAAATGACATTTCCAGATTTGAAACCCATTCCTAAACACTATTTCAAACCTAGCGATAGACCAGGTACCTTAGAAATCCTTAACTATCCTACTTTTGAATCTTTTTCCTACACGACAAACGCCCCAATTCCAATCGAAAAAGAAGCCGTCATTTATCTTCCTTATGGCTATTCAGACCAGCAAAAATATCCAGTGGTTTATCTTAGTCATGGTGGTTGGTCCAATGAACGCACAACCATGGGAAGCCTTCATTCTCCCAATGCCTTCAAACACATTGTGGATCACGCGATTGCAAATGGATAAATTGCCATTGAGGGTCAAATTAGCGAAGATGATAAAGAGAGCTGGTTAAGTGTGGAGCAATTTAAAAACCGACATGAAGATATCCTTTCGATGAGTTATGAACAGTTTAATGAACTGAGTCTTAAGGAAATTCCATTTATGGATGATGTGAGAGACCAGGTTTGGTCAGAATATGAGCGCAGAAATGAAGCATACATCAAAATCCACGGAGAAGTGGAGTTGGATGATGAGGAAGAATAAGAAATTCTACTTCAACCTGAGAGAGAGTGGGACAGAAATCGGTAATTCGTTAGAATTCGATTTCGTCGTCCCACCTCCGCACAGTTGAGTAGGGCTGTAAAAGCTGATGAAATCAGCGTAGTAGAGCCCACTCAACCACTGCGTCTTGCTCGACAATCCAAAAACAATTAAGAGGCTAGGACTTTTGTCCCAGCCTCTTTTGCTTGCAAATTGACTTTTGCAAGCCTTTTCACTACAATAGAACTACAGAAAAGGAGGCGGACATGAACTATATTGAGTTTGCTGAAAATGAGCATTTGTCCACGATTGTCCTTGGGATGATGCGGATCAGTCAGATGAGTGAAGATGAGGTGGAGGCCTTGGTGGAGGCAGCCTTGTCGATTGGGATTAACACCTTTGACCTAGCGGATATCTATGGCGATGGCCAGTGTGAGGTCCTGCTGGGGAAGGTTCTCAAGCGCCGTCCGGATCTTCGGAATCAGATGTGGATCCAGTCCAAGTGTGGGATTCGCAAAGACGGCTTTACCTATTTTGATTTTTCTAAGGACTATATTTTGGATTCTGTCGATGGCATCCTCGAGCGTCTGCAGATCGAGCGCTTAGATAGTCTCCTCCTTCACCGACCGGATGCCCTCATGGAGCCGGAAGAAGTGGCGGCAGCTTTTGATCACTTGGAGCAAGCGGGTAAGGTCCGTCATTTTGGGGTGTCCAATCAAAATCCCATGATGATAGAATTGCTCAAAACGGCTGTCAAACAACCACTCAAGATCAACCAGTTGCAGTTGAGTGCCACCTTTACACCAAGCTTTGAAGCTGGTTTTCATGTCAATATGGAAGGTCCAAAAGCAGCTGTGCGAGATGGTAGTGTCTTTGAGTATTGTCGCTTAACTGATACGGTGATTCAAGCCTGGTCTGTCCTCCAGCATGGCTATTTTAAGGGGAACTTTGTCGGCAAGGAAGAGTTTGCGGCCCTCAATCACGTCCTCAATGACTTGGCGAAGAAATACCAGGTCACTCCGACAGCTATCGCCCTTGCTTGGGTCCTCCGCTATCCGGGTAAGATGCAGGCCGTCATCGGAACGACCAAACCCCAGCATGTCCTTGAAGCAGAGAAAGCAGCAGCAGTGACCCTAACGCGCAAGGAATGGTACCAAATCTACTTGGCTGCAGGTAATGATTTACCTTAGAATCTTGATAGTAAACCAGATTTCACTCTTATCGATGGTCTGTTTTTTTGTTTTGTAGTTTTCAGGTTTTTCTTGACAAGTCTCTATCTTTTATGGTATTCTTTTATGTAACAATCGTTGCGCAACAAATGTTGCGTGAAAGGAGTCTTATGCCACCCAAGGTTAAATTTAGTAAAGAGGCTATCATTGGGACAGCTTTACAATTGGTGAGAGATGAGGGAATGGCTAGTTTAACTGCTAGAGCATTAGCGGAGAAACTGGGAGCCACACCGAGAGTCATTTTTGGGCAATTTGCTAATATGGCTGAGTTACAAGCAGAGGTTATTGTTGCCGCGGAGATGGTCGTGGTGGAGTATATTCGCAAGGCCTTAGAAGATGAAAAGCCTTTTCGATCTGTCGGGGTTGCTTATATCCTTTTCGCCTCAAAAGAACCCCAACTCTTTCAGTTGCTTTTCCAAAATCCTAGCAAAGATCCGATTCGTCGCTTTCAAGATTTTCTTCCCATGAAGGATCATAGTTACCAATTGGTTCTGGATTCGATCGTTGCAGACTATCCTTTGACTGTAGAGGAAGCTAGTCGCTTGTACCAGCATCTATTTATCTACTCACACGGGATGGCCTCTATGGTTGCTTCTGGTATTTATCAGTTCGGCATGGAAGAAGTGATTGGATTACTGACAGAGGTTTGTCAATCTCTCATCAAAGAAATGGTAGGAAAGAAATGATTCAACTAGAAAATGTGCACAAGAGTTACGGCCAAACTAAGGTTTTAAAAGGGATTGATTTGCAGATTCAAGACCAGGATGATGTGGTGATCCTCGGTCCTTCTGGATCTGGGAAATCAACTCTCTTAAATGTGCTGTCAGGATTAGAAAAGGTAGACGAGGGGCATATCCTCATTCAAGGACAAGATTTGTCTCAACTCACGGATGCTCAATTGACAGCCTTTAGACGGGAGAAGATTGCCTTTATTTTCCAGCAGTATTATCTATTGCCGAATCTAACGGTCAGACAGAATGTAAAGATGGGAGCTGACCTGGCAAACAATCATGATTTTTTGCAGATCATCGAGGATTTGGGGCTTGGCGATAAGCTGGACAAGTATCCGAGTGAATTGTCGGGTGGGGAACAGCAGAGAGTCTCCATTGCTCGGGCCTTGGCTAAAAAGCCAGAGATACTCTTCTTAGATGAGCCGACGGGAGCCCTAGATGAAGAAACAGGGCGCAAGATTCTGGACTATATCTGGAAATTAAAGGAGAAACTGGGCTTTACCCTCATCATGGTGACGCACAACCAAAATATTGCAGATATGGCCAGAACCATCATTCGTGTCAATAGTGGCAAGATTACTGAAGTTGTGACCAATGATCAGCCTCAGACTGCCTATGAGATTGGATGGTAAGCTATGTTTTCAGTAAAAGATATTCGAAAATTAATTGTCGTCAGTATCATTGGAGCTTGTGCGGTCTTTGTGGCCAATCTCTTCTTGAATTTTTACCTGGATATCGAGCAGTTGGAGATTTCGAAAACCAATCCCATGATGCAGACCTACTATGATGCCCAGGTTTCGCTTTCCTGGATGGTGGCCATGGTCAGTGGGGGTGTCTTGTCCTTGACGTCGGTCCTTCTCATGTGTTTTTATATCAAACAATTTGTTGATGATCACAAGGAACAATTAGGGATTTTAAAGGCTTTGGGATATAGCAATGGCCAGTTGGCTAAACGGTTTTGGGCCTTTGGGCTGAGTTTTGGAGCTGGAGCGCTTCTTGGCTATTTCGCTTCATTTCTCATGATGGGACATTTTTACGACTTCCGTAATGAGAAGGGAATCCTGCCAGAAATCACCATTCACTTTCACTGGCAACTCTTGCTTGCTTTGGTGATGCTACCAACAACCTTCTTTATGCTTCTCGCGATTGGTTATGCTAGAAGACAACTTCAAACCCCGGCTCTTCGCTTATTGAAAAAGTCCCCAAGTCCGATCAAGGTCAAAAGGAGAAAGAGGGTTCCTAAGAAAGAGAAAGACTTCCTAAAAGAGCTATCCTCGTCACTGATATGGGGGAGAAAATCGATCTTGTTTTTTGTGGTCTTTGGCTCCATGTGTTTTGCGGCCATGGTTCAATTGTCCTTTGGCCTCAGGGATTACACAGATGATATCATCCAAACCATGATGATCATGATTGGCTTGATCCTTTCTTTCTCGATACTCTTTTTGTCATTGGGGATTGTTGTCTCAGAAAGTCGTGAAACCTTGGCTCTTATGAAGGCTTTTGGCTACACCGATCGTGAATGCCAAAGTCATATTCTCGCTCCCTATCGTTTCTGGGCTTATCTAGGATTTGTTCTTGGGACGGTTTACCAATACGGTATCATGGAAATTTTGATCGGTGTGATCAAAGATACGGTTCCTGAAAAGATTGAGCATCACTTTGATGGGAATGTGTGCTTTTGGACCTTGCTTGGTTTTGCGGTGGTTTATGAAAGCCTCTTTTATCTATCCAACAGAAAACTCCAAAAACAAACCATCAAAGAAGTGCTCTTAGCAGAATAAATAGAAAAGAGAGTGGGACAGAAATTGGTAATTCGTTAGAATTCGATTTCGTCGTCCCACCTCCGCACAGTTGAGTAGGGCTGTAAAAGCTGATGAAATCAGCGTAGTAGAGCACACTCAACCACTGCGTCTTGCTCGACAATCTAAATTAGGACTTTTGTCCCAGCCTTTTTTCTTGTGGAATCATTGACAAGATAAGGCTTTTCCGCTATTCTAAGGGAATGAAAGAAAAGGAACGGGAATGAGATGAAACGGACTTACTGGCAGGACCTGAAGGGGGCCTTTTACTTGATCTGGCGCAATAAATGGTCCTTTATTGCGATTGGAATTTTGCTACAATTTGTGGTTGGCATTGGGGCTGCGGCCTTGACTTGGCTCTTTCATCTGGCTGTTTTACTTGCTGGGCAGGCCAATATTGATAAGAACAACCTTGTCTCTGTTATGAGCCATCCCTTGAGCTTGCTGGCTCTTTTGGTCTTTATCATGGTCTTTGCTTTCTTGTTTATGCTGGAGATGCGGACCCTGATTTCGGTCATTTACCTATCGCGAACCGACCGACACTTGTCCTTTAAAAAGGTCTTGCGGCAATCATTTGGTCGCTTGAAGGACCTAGCGGGAAGGAATCTGCTTTATTTTCTGCTCTATCTCCTTTTGACCTTGCCTGTTGCAGGTGTCTTGATAGGATCAACTCTGACAGATGGGCTTTATATTCCAACCTTTATCACGGGGGAGTTTGAAAAGACCACGATTGGCTCCATCGGGCTCTTTGTGGTGCAGCTGACCTTTATCTATCTTAATCTTCGCCTCGTATATACGGTCCCCAACCTCGTGGTAGAGGAGTTGCCATTTGGTCGTGCCTTGAAAAAAAGCTGGACTATGACTAAAAGAGGAGGTTTTCGTCTCTTATGGAGAATTCTGTCCTTTGAGTTTCTCTTAACCTTTCTAGGGATTTTATTGATCTTGGGTTTGGTCTTTACCTTGACCGTGATCGATAAAGAAGGCCAGTATTTCTGGGTGGTGACCATCTTTTTGGTCTTGATTCGGACCTTCCTATTCATTTTTACAGTCTTGACAAAGGTGGGGTCGCTCGGCATTATCTTGGATTCTGCATGGGAAGTACCGAGCCGATCGGTCATGCGCTCGAAAGGCAGTCGAAAGATGAAGGGGCTCTTTGCCCTGACAGTGGTCTTTCTCATGGTCCAATCGGGGATCTCAGCCTATGAACTGGCAACCCTAAAGGTGAATGACCAGATCAAGCTCATCGCCCATCGAGGGGATGTCTCTAAAGGGGTAGAAAATTCCCTGGAAGCCTTAGAAGCAGCAGCCAAGGAAAAAGCAGCTTATGCGGAGATGGACATTCTTCTCACTAAGGACCATCAATTTGTCGTCATGCATGACGACAATCTCAAGCGCCTTGCTGGGGTGGACAAGGATGTGAAAGACATGACCCTAGCTGAGGTGCAAGGCCTCAAGATTCAACAGGATGGTCACACGAGTCATATCCCTTCATTTGAGGAATATGTCAAGCGTGCCAAAGAATTGAAGATGAAGCTCTTGGTTGAGCTTAAGTCTCATGGTGGAGAGCCTGCCAATTATGTGGATCTCTTTGTGCAGAAGATGCGGGAATTAGGGGTCGAAAAAGACTATCCGGCTATGTCTTTGGATCTGTCGGTCATGGAAAAAGTCGAGAAAAAAGCCCCTGAGATCAAGACCGGCTATGTCATTCCCATTCAATTCGGTCGCTTTGAAAAGGTCTCAGTTGACTTTTTTGCCATTGAAGACTTTTCTTATCAAAAGAATTTGGTAACCCAGGCCCATGAGATGAAAAAAGAGCTCTATGTCTGGACCATCAATGACAAACAAAAGTTGACCAAGTATTTGCAACAACCCATTGATGGCTTGATTACGGATGAATTGACAGAGGCGCAAAGACTGAAAAAGGATTTGAAAGAAAACAAGTCCTACTTTGATCGCTTCTTGAATCTCGTCGCTACGTCTAAAGAAGAATAAGACAGGATACGCATAGAGAGAGTGGGACAGAAATCGGTAATTCGTTAGAATTCGATTTCGTCGTCCCACCTCCGCACAGTTGAGTAGGGCTGTAAAAGCTGATAAAATCAGCGTAGTAGAGCCCACTCAGCCACTGTGTCTTGCTCGACAATCCAAAAACAATTGAGAGGATAGGACTTTTGTCCCAGCCTCTTTTGTACTGGATAAGCAGAAAAACGGATGCTGTCTAAAAATCTTGCATTTTTTTGCAATTTAGGTTACAATGAAGACTATAAAAAACGCGTAATCCCTAGGGTCTTTCCCTCAGGGAATTTTGTGTGTTTTGACCTGTTTTCGATGGAAAGAAGCTTTGCTTCTACCGCAGGAAAAAGTATGAATAACATTGGAGGTAATAATGATTCGATCCTTAATTTCCGAGATCAAAGAATTCAAGAAGCCCTCGTTTTTGGCTTCCTTGTTCATGGTCTTTGAAGTCATGTTTGAGATTTCGATTCCCTTTGTCATGGCGAGTCTTTTGGACCAAGGTGTTCAACAAAGAAACATGAACAATATTTTGTTTTACGGTGGGCTCATGCTGGTCTGTGCCTTTCTCTCCCTCTTTTGTGGGATGCAGTCTGCCCGTTATGGCGCCTATGCATCGGCTGGTTTTGCCAAAAACCTTCGTCGGGCTATTTTCAAAAAGGTTCAAACCTTCTCATTTGAGAATATTGATCAGTTCTCATCAGGTGGGTTAGTCACTCGGATGATGACGGATGTGACCAATGTGCAAAATGCCTATCAAATGGTCATTCGGATCTGTGTTCGGGCACCGCTCAATTTGATCTTTGCCATTGTAGCTTGTTTCATGATCAATGCGGAAATGGCCATGATCTTTGTCTATGTGACCATCTTTTTGGCAGCTGTCTTAAGTATCATCATGAAGATTGTGTATCCGCTCTTCACAGAAGTATTTGAAGCTTATGACAATCTCAACAACAGCATTCAAGAAAACATCACCAATATGCGAGTGGTGAAGTCTTACGTTAAGGAAGCAGATGAAACCGTTAAATTCAAGAAGGCTTCACGTTTGATTTATAACATGTTTATGAAGGCTATCCGTGTCGTTGTCTTGAGTAGCCCAGCTATGATGCTTTCCATGTATGCTTCTTTCCTTTTGATCTCTTGGATCGGGGCTCATCTGATTGTTGGTGGCCAACTCTCTACTGGGAATTTGACCTCTATGTTTAGCTACACCATGACCATTCTCATGTCGCTCATGATGTTTATGATGATCTTTGTCATGTTGTCGATTTCCATGGCCTCTGTCGAGCGGATCAATGAAGTCTTAACGACCAAAACGACGATTGACTCTCCAGAAAATGGGATCAAAGAAGTCGCTGATGGATCCATCAACTTTGAGGATGTGACCTTTGCCTATACCGATGAAAATGGCGACAAGACCCATGTCTTACAAGGGATTAATCTTTCCATTCGTTCAGGGGAAGTGATTGGGATCTTGGGAGGAACAGGATCAGGGAAATCAAGCTTGGTTCAGTTGATTCCTCGTCTTTATGATGTCGAGTCTGGTCGGGTGACAGTAGCAGGCCACGATGTCAAAGAATACGATCTTGATTCCCTTCGTAAGCAAGTGGCCATGGTTCTTCAGACCAATGTCCTTTTCTCTGGTACGATTAAAGAAAATATGCGCTGGGGAAATAAAGACGCAACGGATGAAGAGATCATTGCGGCTTGTAAGATTGCGCAAGCCGATGAATTTATTCAAGATTTCAAAGAGGGCTATGACACTATGATTGAGCGTGGGGGATCCAACGTCTCTGGTGGCCAACGCCAGCGTCTCTGTATCGCGCGTGCCCTTCTCATGAATCCGAAGATCTTGATCTTGGATGATTCGACTTCGGCGGTCGATACCAAGACAGATAGTTTGATCCGTCAAGGATTGGCAACCAGCTTGAAAGAGACTACCAAAATTATCATTGGTCAACGGATTTCCTCTATTCAAGATGCAGATCGCATCATCGTGATGAATGATGGTCAGATTGATGCCATCGGTCGTCACGAGGAATTGCTTGCGACCAATGCTATCTACCAAGAAGTATATGAAATGCAAACACAAGGGAAAGGAGAAGCAGATGAAAACTAAGAAAAAAGCAAATCTAGGCTCTATCCTTCGCCTGCTCGACTTCCTTTGGAAAAACTACAAGGTATCCTTGATTGTTTCCTTTATCTTAATCATTCTATCGTCACTTGCGACGGTCAATGTAACAGCTTCGATTCAGTCCTTGGTCGATGTCTATGTGGAGCCTATGCTAACGTCAAACAGCCATGATTTTGGACCGCTCTTGTCCTTCTTGACACGGGTTGGTTTAATCTGTTTGATCGGGGTACTTGCCAACTATGGCTTTACCTTGATTATGGCGACTGTTTCACAAGACTCACTTAGAAGTCTTCGAAATCAGTTGTTTGCTCGCATGCAAAAACTGCCAGTTCGTTACTTTGATACCCACCAACACGGGGACATCATGTCTATCTATACCAATGATATTGATGCTCTTCGCCAAGCGATTGAACAATCCATTCCTCAACTTCTATCCTCAGCGATTACCATCCTTGGGGTAACGATTACCATGCTGACGGTTAGTCCGCTCTTGTTCTTGATTGTTCTTGTCATGGTTATCGTCATGGTCTTTATCATCAAGGATGTCTCTGGCAAGTCAGGTCGTTACTTTGGCGCCCAACAAAAGAACTTGGGGATTGAGAACGGCTTTATTGAAGAAATGATGTCTGGTCAAAAAGTGGTCAAGGCCTTTGTGCATGAAAGAGAAAGCATTGAAGATTTTGATCGGATCAATGACCAACTCTTTGAATCCTCTTACCAAGCCAATCGCTATGCCAATGTCCTCATGCCGATTCTTGGGAACTTGGGAAATGTTTCCTTTGTTCTGACAGCCTTGATCGGTGGACTCTTTGCCCTAAACGGCATCGGTGGTTTAACCATTGGTGGTCTTATGGCCTTTCTGCAATTGAACCGTTCCTTCACAGGTCCCATTGCTCAGGTCTCTCAACAATTGAACTTTGTCCTTATGGCCTTGGCTGGTGGAGACCGAGTCTTTGATCTCTTGGACGAAGAAGAAGAAGTCGACCAAGGAAAAGTGACGCTGGTCAATTATGAACTGGTCGATGGAGAAATGGTCGAAACTGATCAGAAAACCAACAAATGGGCTTGGAAACACCCACGTCCAAATGGAGATTACCAGCTTGTCAAGATGGTCGGAAATGTGGTCTTTGATAATGTTGATTTCTCTTATGATGGGAAGAAACAAATTCTTCATGGCATCAATCTCTATGCGGATAAGGGTCAAAAAGTGGCCTTTGTCGGAGCGACTGGTGCAGGGAAGACAACCATCACCAACTTGATCAACCGATTCTATGATATCCAATCCGGAATGATCACTTATGATGGGATCGATATCAAATTGATCGAGAAAGATTCTCTTCGTCGTTCTCTTGGAATCGTTCTTCAAGATACCCACTTATTCACTGGTACGATTGCGGAAAACATCGCTTATGGCCGTGCCGATGCAACGCGGGAGGAGATCCTTGAGGCAGCTCGGATTGCCAATGTGGATTCCTTTGTCAAACACTTGGATCAGGGCTATGAAACGGTCTTGACGGATGATGGGGCTGGCCTTTCAAATGGTCAACGACAATTGATCGCCATTGCCCGTGCAGCCCTTGCCAATGCGCCAGTCTTGATTCTGGACGAAGCGACGTCTTCGATTGACTCTCGGACAGAGAAGATGGTGCAAGAAGGGATGGACCGCCTGATGGAAGGTCGGACAGTCTTTGTTATTGCCCACCGTCTATCGACAATTGTCAATTCCGATGTCATCATGGTCATGGACCACGGACGCATCATCGAGCGAGGCAATCATGCTTCCTTGATGGCAGAAAAAGGAACCTATCACCGTTTGTACACCGGTGGACTTGAAATTGATTAAACCAAAAAAGCTTGAGCGTTGGCTCAGGCTTTTTTGAAACATTAAAAATCACCAAAATACAAAGTATGACTGCCTTATTACATATAAAGGGTAAGAAGGCTTAGCCTTACCAAATATTTTCTAAAAAATACTTTTCAAAGATAAGACAAGGTGGTAAAATGAAAGCGTAATTTTATGATAGTGTACGAATTTTGTGTAAAACATGCTACATAACAATGGGAAGATTTTGGAAAATTTGATCTCAACAAGCCTGATCTTGTGTTAGATAGGTGGCTATTGTTTTTAAATGTATAGGGTAACAGTCGTTACGCACCATACTCAATCCCAATTGTAACAAGGTATTGAGAGATTTTATATAAATGAAAAAGGGAAAATAAATGGAACTTAAAAAACTGAAAATGATAGGTGTTGGTATTTTAGTATTGGCTTGCTTAGGTGCTTGTTCGAAATCGACTGTTTCAAAGAGTAGTAGCCCTAGTACTAGCGATTCGATGAGCTCTGAAACTAGTAGTGATAGTGAAGAAGACAACCTTAGATTCACAACAGCAGAAGATCTTGAGAAAATATTGTCCGATAAGGATGTGAAAGAAGTGATGTCGCAATACGGCGTAACTAGTGTTAAACTAAATGATGAAGGTGTTTGGGATTATGATGATTCCGAAAAAAGCGTATCTGTTACATATGTATTTTTCGATAAAGATAACAAACAAGTTGGTGGCTTGAATTTCAAAGCTTATGTATATGACCATACAGGTATTGAAACATTGGGTGCGTATAATCGAGGGGAAGTAAAATTTCATATCCAGAATTCTGGACAAGCTCAAGAATTATTAGATACTTATTTAAATTCATCTTTTTACCAACAAAACGAACTTCCAGCGGTGAAAAAATCAGCTTCTAGTAGAACTGCAATCTATTATATTCCTTATATAGATCCAAAGATAGATAACGGAAGTTTTATCTATGATCAGCATGATACTACGGTACAAAGTTCCTTTAGTAGTATGATCTTTCTAAATGGGAAACAACTATTAAATATGGAAATGCATTTTGAGCCTAAGGGGATGTATTCTTTAAAAGAGAGAAAAGTCTCACCTGCTATTATAGATGCATTATTAACTAAGATATCAGAAAACACTCAAGATGAATAGACAATGATAGTGGTATGAAAATAGGGAGGCTAAAAAAATGGCAAATGTTGATAATTACATCATTTTATGCTTTATAGTGGCAACTGCAATTCTTCTAGCTATTCAATTTGTAGGCGACCGTCTTTTTGATTGGTTGGTTGATTTACCCCAGAAACTCTTTACGAAGGATTCCGATAAGTATAAAGAAAAACACAGTAGTGAGAAAGAGGGAAGTGAAAAGTAACGATCTCTTATTGGTTCAATTAAAAGTTTAGTCAAACAAACAACCTTCTTGAAGATTGGACTGAATAGATGAATACAATAAGAAAAAGGAAAGAATGTCGTTTATTCAAACATCATTCTTTCCTTTTTTTTGCTTATTTTTCAAGCAATTCTTGGATCAAGTCTTCCATAGCAGCTGGTTCTGTTTTGGAGGAGAAGCGTTGGGCGACTTGGCCTTGTCGGTCGATGACAAATTTAGCGAAGTTCCATTCGATGCGTTTGCCCAGTGGTCCAGCTGCTTGGCTTTTGAGCCAGTCATAAAGAGGAAGGGCTTCTTTACCATTGACCTTGGCTTTAGCGAATCGTGGAAAGGTGGTCTGGTAGTTGAGGCTACAGAAGCTATTGATTTCTTCTGCAGTTCCTGGAGCTTGCCCCATGAATTGGTTACAGGGAATGTCTAGGATTTCAAGCCCCTTTTCCTGGTAGCGCTGGTAGAGATCTTGCAGTCCTTGGTATTGCAGGGTTAGGCCACAGCCTGTTGCTGTATTGACCACGATGAGGACCTTACCTTGGTAGTGGGAAAGAGAAATTTTTTCACCTTGTTGGTTTTCTAAAGAAAAATCATAAATGCTGGTCATCGGGATCATCCTTTCTGTTTCTTTAGCTTTTATTGTAGCACAAATGTCCTAAAATTGGGGCAAGAGGAGCATGACTTCTTGCTTTAGTCCCTCCTGCGAAAATGATATAATAAGAAGATAATAAGCTCTCAAGAAAGTGCCCAAAGGAGAACGGATCGGATGAAATTACTCTATACGGATGTTCGGACCCCCTTGACCCAGGTCCTGACGCAAGAAGCCGTAAGGTTAGTAGAAGATGGCAAGCGTGTGTTTTACATTGCACCTAACTCTCTTTCCTTTGAAAAAGAAGCCAAGGTCTTGTCCTATTTAGAAGGTCAGGCTTCTTTTGCTATTACCGTCACGCGCTTTGCCCAAATGGCCCGTTATTTCATCCTGAACCAGGTCTTTGAGGAGCAAGCCTTGGATGACATCGGACTAGGCATGTTATTTTTTAAAGCTCTTTCCCAAATGAAGGAGCAGGATCTTAAAGTATACGGAACCCTGCGCAAGGATCCTCAGTTTATCCAGCAACTGGTTCAGCTCTATCATGAATTACAGACAGCCCAGATGGATTTTACAGATTTAAAGTTGCTCGAGGAAGCTGAAAAAAGAGAGGACCTCATAGCGATTTTTGAAGCTGTCACTGAGATGCTGATCCAGCACCAGTATGAATCCCAGTCCAAGATTGCCGTTTTCCTCAACCAGGTTGAAGAGGGGCACTTGGAAGAGCAATTGAAAGATGTGGCGATCGTCGTCGATGGCTTCACGCGTTTTTCTGCGGAAGAAGAGGCCTTGATTGGTCTCCTTCACCGAAAAGGAGTGGAGATTGTCATCGGGGTCTATGCCAGTGAAAAAGCCTATCGAGTAACCTTCAGAGAGGGCAATCTCTATCAGGCTAGTATTGACTTTCTGCTCCAGCTAGCTAAGACTTTCCAAGTTCAGCCTCAGTATTGTGGGCAAGCGATCGAAGATTCCTTTAGTCGCATGACCCGCATGTTGGAAGCGCGCTACGATTTTTCACAAGTGGAAGATGTGCTGGAGGACCAAGACCGAACCGCTGTTCAACTCTGGCAAACCAATACGCAAAAAGAAGAGTTGGAATTTGTCGCTAAATCCATCCGTCAGCGCCTTCATGACGGTGCGCGCTATCGCGATATTCGGGTCTTGCTAGGCGATGTAGAAGCTTATCAACTGCAACTCAAGACCATTTTTGACCAGTATCAGATCCCCTTTTACTTAGGACGAAGCGAAGCCATGGTCCACCATCCCTTGATTCAAGTCATTGAATCGCTAGGGCGGATCAAGCAGTTCAATTACCAGACAGAAGACGTCATCAATCTGTTGAAAACGGGACTTTATAGTGATCTGGAGCAAGCAGAAGTCGATGCTTTTGAACAGTATCTTCGCTTTGCGGAAGTAAAGGGTGCTGCAAAATTTCAAAAGCCTTTTACCAGCAATCGTCAAGGTAAGTTTCATCTAGAAGCACTCAATTCCCTCCGAGAACGCGTAGCAGAACCTTTAGCTCCATTCTTTTCACAGCGCAAACAAAAGGTGAACCATCTCTTAATGGCCTTTACAGAGTTTCTGCAAGAGGCTCAGCTTTCTCAGAATCTACAAGCTTTGATCAAGGATCTAGCTTTGGAGGAGCAGGAGCGCTATGACCAGGTCTGGAAGGCCTTCCTCCACGTCTTAGAAGAATTGAATCTGGTTTTTGAGGACCAAGAACTGACAGTGGATGACTTTTTAGCTCTTGTCTTATCCGGCATGCAATTGTCACAATACCGGACAGTTCCTGCTACGGTCGATGTAGTGACGGTTCAGTCCTATGACTTGATTGAGCCCTTGACAGCCCCTTATGTCTACGCGATCGGGCTGACCCAGGAACGTTTTCCAAAGATCGCGCAGAATACCTCGCTTCTCAGTGAAGACGAGCGCCAGCAGCTCAATGAGGCAACGCAAGAAGGAGCAGAGCTCCAGGTGGTGACCAGCGAAAATCTCAAGAAGAATCGCTTTGTGGCGGTTTCTCTACTTAATGCAGCGACCGAACAACTGGTCCTATCGGCCCCTAGCTTGGTCAATGAAACGGAAGATAGCGTCTCTCCTTACCTTCTAGAATTGGCCAAGGAGCCCATTGCCATCGAGTGGACGACCAAACAAGCCCAAGCTTCGAGTGATGACATCGGGACCTACCGAGCCCTCTTAGCGCGCGTGATCGAACTCCATCAAGAAGAGATCACTAGTGAGCTGTCAGCTGAAGAAGCCAGCTTTTGGGGTGTGGCCGTACGGGTCTTGCGAAAGAAATTGGCCGCTGAGGGCATCCAGATTCCTCAAATTTCAACGGAATTGAAGAGTCGCCAGCTCCAGTCGGATACGCTTCAAGCGCTCTATCCAGAAGGCAAAGCCTTGACCTTATCTGCTTCTGCCTTGAATGAATACTACAAGCACCAGTATGCCTTTTATCTGCGCTATGTCTTGGGCTTACAAGAAGATGAGACGATCCGGCCAGACGCTCGCAGTCATGGGAATTTCTTGCACCGGATCTTTGAAAAAGTCTTAAAAGACAGCTCTGATCAAGCGTTTGATCAGCGCTTAAGTGAGGCGATTCGAGAAACCAGCCAAGAAGCAGAGTTCCAGCAATTGTATGGAGAAAATGGAGAGACCGAGTTTATTCGCAACTTGCTTCTTGATACAGCAAAAACGACCGGCCGGGTCCTCGCTCAGCAAAATGGCATCGAGACCATTGGTGAGGAGACCCTCTTTGGCGGGAGCGCCCACACCTCTTATCCTTTGTCTGATGGCCGTCTCCTGCAGCTACGGGGCAAGGTGGACCGCATTGATCAGTTAAGTAATCGGGGAGCTCTTGGCGTTGTGGATTACAAGTCGAGCTTGACGCAATTCCACTATGACAAGTTCTTTAATGGCCTGAATTCTCAATTGCCAACCTATCTTTCTGCCATTCAGGATCTGAAGGAATACCAAGTGGAGCAAGGGATTTTCGGAGCCATGTATTTGGAAATGGGAGATCCCCTAGTAGATCTGAAAAAGACTAGGACTGTCGAGGACGCCATCAACCAAACTATGAAAAGTCAACAGTACAAGGGGCTCTTTATGGCAGATCAGGCGCCTTATCTGGGCGAGGCCTATGATAAGAACAAGGCCATGATGCTGAGTAAGGAAGAGCTGGACCTGCTCCTCTTGTACAACGCTTATCTCTATAAAACAGCAGCAGAAGGGATTCTCAAGGGGCAATTTGCCATCAATCCCTATAGTGAAAATGGGCGCAATATCGCACCATATGTGGAGCAGTTTAAATCCATCACTGGATTTGAAGCGGATCGTCACCTCGGTCAGGCACGGTTCTTGACCAAACTAGACCAAAAAGGAATACGCGGTGAAAAGGTGAAAGCCGCTTGGATCGAGAAGATGAAGGAGGTCTTGAACAAATGATCAAACAAGCATTTTTGACAAGAGAAGAAATCAAGGCCCTTCAGGCCCAAGAGGCAGCCTCTACCAAAGAGCAAAAGCGAACAGCAGAACAGATCGATGCTATCTATAGTTCGGGGACCAATATCTTGGTGTCGGCCTCAGCTGGTTCAGGAAAGACCTTTGTCATGGTGCAAAGGATTTTGGATCAGATCCAGCGAGGTATTTCGATTAAGGAGCTCTTTATCTCGACCTTTACGGTCAAGGCAGCAGGAGAGCTTAAGGAGCGTTTGGAAAGTGAACTTGGAAAAGCCCTGCAAGCGAGAGATGACCCAGAACTCAAGCAACACCTGGCCCGTCAAATCGCAGATGTCGCCACTAGCGATATCGGGACCATGGACTCCTTTACCCAAAAGGTCCTAACGCGCTATGGCTATTTGCTTGGGTTGGCGCCCCAGTTTCGCATTTTACAAAATGCCAGTGAGCAGCGTCTCTTACAAAATGAAGTCTTTCAGACTGTTTTTGACCGCTATTACCAAGGAGAAAACCAAGAAGCCTTTGTCCAGATGGTCAAGAATTTCACGGGACAGCGCAAAAATTTGACCTTGTTTAAAGAGCAGGTCTACCAGATCTATGACTTTCTTCAGTCGACCAGTGATCCAGAAAAATGGCTGGAGGAGCATTTCCTAAAAGGCTATGAAGAGACCGATTTTGAACAGGTTGAAGGCGATCTGATGGAGAGCATCCAGCAGGCCCTCTATGAGGCAGAGAGCTTTTTTGCCTTTCATTTGTCCAATGAAGGCCAAGCATTTGGTAAGGCCAAATATTTGGAAGCCGTGCAAGAGGTGCTGGATCAGATTGGAAGCCTCACAGAGCGCCCTAATAAAGCGCAACTGACCTCTGTCCTAAAGGCAGTCGTGGCGATTAGTCGAGCTTCAAATGGGGGAGCCTTGACCAATAGAGCCCGTAAAGAAGAGCTGAAAGACCTAGTTACGGCTTATAACCAGGACAAAAACCTTCATATCAACCGCCTCAGAGACTTGGAAAATCAGCTCTATCAGCTGGAATTTCAACAAACCTTCCACCAAGAAGAAGGGCCTATGCTCTCCTTGCTTCGGGACTTTATCAGAGACTTTTCTCAGGCTTATCTGGCGCGAAAAATCCAAGAAAAAGCTTATGAATTTGGGGATATTAGTCATTTTGCTATTCAAATTTTAGAGCAATTCCCAGAGGTGAGACAAGCCTTTCAAGAGCGTTATCATGAGGTCATGGTCGATGAGTACCAGGATACCAACCACACCCAAGAGCGGATGTTGGATTTGCTGTCAAATGGTCACAATCGCTTCATGGTGGGGGATATCAAGCAATCCATTTACCGCTTCCGTCAAGCAGATCCACAGATTTTCAATGACAAATTTAAGGCCTACCAAGAAGAAGGGGCAAAAGGGCGCTTGATCCTCCTCAAGGAAAATTTCCGGAGTCATGTGGAGGTATTGGACGCGACCAATGATGTCTTTCGTCATTTGATGGACGAAGAGGTAGGCGAGATTGACTATAATCAAACCCATTATCTGGTTGCAGGAAGTGACAAGCAGCGGATGACCTTGCCACAACATCGGGCAGAATTTTTGCTCTATAATGGCTCCCAAGATCAGGAAGAAAAGGCCGAAGACGGGGAAGCTGCTTCTGGACTCGAGACGGTTTCCAAGGGAGAAATTCTTCTAGTGATCAAAGAAATTCTACGCCTTCATCGGGTGGAAAAAGTGCCTTTTAAAGAGATCACGCTCTTGACCGCGACTCGAACTCGAAATGACGCGATTCTGGAAGCCTTTGACCAGTACCAGATCCCGATTGTGGCAGATAGCGGACAGGCGCATTATCTTGAGTCGCTGGAAGTGATGGTCATGTTGGATACCTTGCGGACCATTAACAATCCCTTGCATGATTATCCCTTGGTTGCTCTCATGAAATCACCCATGTTTGACTTTGATGAAGATGAATTGGCACGGATTTCCTTGCAGACCCTTCCAGAGCAAAAGCAAATAGCCTTCTACCACAAGGTCCGGTTAGCCCTTGAAAAGACTGCAGAGCATGCAAATCTGATTGATGCCAAGCTCTCAGCTAAAATCGAGAACTTCCTCAAAGTTTTATCTACTTGGAGAGCTGCTGCTAAGACCTCTTCGCTCTATGATTTGCTGTGGAAAATCTATGAGGATCGCTATTACTACGACTATGTCGGTGCCCTTCCAAATGGGGGCCAGCGCCAGGCCAACCTCTATGCCTTGACGCTTCGGGCCAATGACTACGAGAAGGCCAGCTTTAAGGGCTTGTCGCGCTTCATTGCCATGATCGACAAGGTGATCGAAAATGAACACGATTTGGCCAGCGTCCCTCTTGCAGCACCCAAAGATGCCGTCCATCTCATGACCGTCCATAAGAGTAAGGGGCTGGAATTCAAGTATGTCTTTATTCTCAATATGGACAAGGCCTTTAACCGTAAGGATCAATCGGGGCCGATTATCCTCAGTCGTCAAAAAGGGATTGGCTTTAAATATGTTGCGAACCTGCCGGTTGAGACAGAGAATCCTGCTGCTCCAGAATCCATTCGCCTGCAGATCGAAACACCTTGCTACCAACGCAATGTGGAAGAAACAAAATTGGCCACAATTTCTGAGCAGATGCGTCTTCTTTATGTCGCTATGACACGGGCCGAGCTCAAGCTCTATCTGGTCGGAAAAGGCCGGGAGGACAAACTGCGTGATACCGATTGGGGGACCAGTCGCAATGGCAAGCTAGATCCAGAGAAGCGAAAAGAATGGACCTCTTATCAGGACTGGCTCTTTGCCATTCAAGATGTGTTTACCAAGAATACCCTGGCCTATGACACGCGTTTTGTGACAGATGAAGACCTGACACCAGACCAGCTGGAGCCACTAGAGAAGGAGAAGGATTCTCGGCTTGATCAGCTCAAGGATGTCCGCCAGTCAGAGGATATTCGTCGGGCCTTGGATATCTTGGAAAATGTTGATCGGCTCAATCAGCTCTATGCTCCGGCCATTCATTTACCAAGTGTCCGTACTCCAAGTCAGATCAAGAAATTCTACGAGCCGGTCATGGATGCCAATGGCGTCCAGATCATGGATGCAAAGCTAGTTGCGCCTGACTTTGAGCTTCCAACTTTTGGTCAAGAAAAAGCCGTGACGGGAGCCCAGGTCGGTAGTGCTGTCCATGAACTCATGCAGCGCGTGCCTCTTGGAGAAGAAATCACGCTGGATACGCTGCATCAAGCCTTGGAGCAAGTCCAAGCAGAGCCAGCGGTCAAAGCCCGCATCAAGCTAGAGGCCATCCTCGCTTTCTATGAGATGCCTTTGGGGACCTTGCTTCAAAAAGAAGCCTCTCAAGTCCGGCGCGAAGCACCCTTTGCCATGCTGAAGAAAGATCCAGCCAGTGGTGAGGACTTTGTCGTGCGGGGGATCTTGGATGGTTACTTGGTGCTAGAAGACCGGATCCTGCTCTTTGATTATAAGACGGATCACTACAAGGTTCCTAGCCAGTTGGTTGAACGCTACCGGGATCAGCTCGATCTCTATGCAGAAGCTCTTCGTCGTTCTTATGGCAAAGAGCAAGTAGAAAAATACCTCGTGCTTCTAGGTGGTCCCCATCTAGAAGTGGTGAAAGTGGAGTAAATCATGGCAATTGCACAGGAAAACATCGAACGGATCCAAAGAATGGAAGGCTATTTGAATGACTATGCTAAGACTTTGGAAGATACCAAAAAAGCAGTGGATCAGCTAAAAGAGCATCAAGAGAGCTATATCCAACTGCGCGATTATTATAGTAGTCAGGTTTATTTTGATGACTTGGACTTGTCCAATCAGGCTGACTTTCCAGAGGATCTACCTTGTGGTGTCTTGTCCGAAGATGCTGTCTATGATTTGTTAGACGAGCATTTTCAGATGGGAGTGGAACTCTTGGAGATCGCAACGAAAATGATCAAAGAACGGTGAAATTTCAATCTAAAAGCTCCGGGAAACCGGAGTTTTTAGATTGAAGACTAACGTCATCATAGAAACTTTCCTTAGGTGAGTACGGACGTCAGTGAACTTCTACGAAGTTCCATGACTTAGTTTTGAACCTAAAGTTTCAAAACTCCCGAGTGCTAGAAACAAAAGTGTTTCTAGCACTTTTCTCACGGCGGAAAGTTTCAGTATATGTTTGAATAAACATAATATATATCATTCTAATTCTTTTAGCATTACTTGTGTTAGCATATCGTGACAAACCCTGCCAGTAAAAGAAAATTTTCCAAAATGGACTTTTTCTTCAGCAAAAAAAGCTCCGGTTTCCCGGGGCTTTTTGAATGATTAGTGTGAGACACGGCGACGTGCTGCTTTTTTGCGGTTTTCTTCAATGAAAGCTGCTTTCTTTTCTTCTGGCTCGATTACTTTTTTCTTGAATGTATAAACTGCACCTGCGACAGCAGCAACTGTACCGGCAACACCAGTAACAAAACCTTTACCAAATCCTTTAGCCATGTGAATTTCTCCTTTTCTGAACTTTAAATATTTATGTTATAATATATGGTAACGAAAAAACGTGAATTTTGCAAGGAAAAACGATGAAAACCAAGATAATTGTGATTGTGGGACCGACTGCTGTTGGAAAGACAGCTCTTGCGATCGATTTAGCACAAGCTCTCAATGGTGAGATTATCAGTGGCGATAGTCAGCAAGTCTATCGCAAGCTGGATATTGGAACAGCCAAGGCGACACTAGAAGAGCAAGCCGCAGCTCCCCATCATTTGATCGATGTGCGGGAGGTGACCGAGTCTTACTCGGCTTTTGATTTTGTAAGAGAAGCTAAGACTGCGATTGAGGATATCACAGCTCGAGGCAAGCTTCCTATCATTGCAGGTGGGACGGGTCTTTATATCCAAAGTTTGCTCGAAGGTTATCATCTAGGTGGTGAAGTTCCTCATGAAGAGATTCTTGCCTATCGCGCTCAATTGGACTTATTGTCGGATGAAGACTTGTACCAAAGGGTAGCGGAGCAAGAACTTGTGATTCCTCAGCTCAATCGCCGTCGGGCCATGCGGGCTCTTGAAATTGCGCATTTTGGGCAGGACCTCGCAAACGAAGAGACCGATTATGAACCCTATCTCATCTGTCTAGATGATGAACGGTCCTTGATCTATGATCGCATCAATCGCCGAGTAGATCGCATGCTAGAGGAGGGCTTGCTGGATGAAGCTCGGTGGCTCTATGATGACCATCCGGAAGTTCAGGCAGCTAAAGGCATTGGCTACAAGGAACTTTTTCCTTACTTTAAGGGAGAACAGAGCCTTACGGAAGCCAGTGAGATCCTCAAGCGCAATACGCGTCGTTTTGCCAAACGGCAGCTGACCTGGTTTCGAAATCGAATGGAAGTGACCTTTTACGCCATTTCTGCCCCCCATTTCAAGGAGCAGGTTCTTGCAGATGTAAAGGAGTTTTTACAGCATGATTGAAACAGAAAAAAAACAAGAACGCATCCTTCTGGTCGGTGTGGAACTTCAAGGCATGGACAATTTTGATATGTCAATGGAGGAGTTGGCAAGCCTGGCTAAAACAGCCGGTGGAGATGTCCGGGGCTCCTATACACAAAAACGGGAGAAATACGACACCAAGACCTTTGTCGGCTCAGGAAAACTAGAAGAAATTGCACAAATGGTCGAAGCAGATGAGATTACAACGGTAGTGGTCAATAACCGACTGACCCCCCGTCAAAATGTCAACTTAGAAGAAATCCTAGGGGTTAAGGTCATTGACCGGATGCAGTTGATTTTAGATATCTTTGCCATGCGGGCTAGGAGTCATGAAGGTAAGTTGCAGGTGCACTTGGCCCAGCTCAAATACCTCTTGCCACGCCTTGTTGGTCAAGGGATCATGCTCAGCCGTCAGGCTGGGGGAATTGGTTCTCGTGGACCAGGGGAAAGTCAGTTGGAATTGAACCGCCGGAGCGTTCGCAATCAAATCACCGATATCGAGCGCCAGCTCAAGGTAGTTGAAAAGAACCGGGAAACCCTTCGTGAAAAACGCTTGGAATCACCTGTCTTTAAGATTGGTTTGATCGGCTATACCAATGCAGGAAAGTCGACCATTATGAATCAGCTGACCAGTAAGAGCCAGTATGAAGCCGATGAACTCTTTGCGACCTTGGACGCAACAACTAAGAGCATCCATCTAACAGGCAATCTGCAAGTGACGCTGACCGATACGGTTGGTTTTATCCAAGATCTACCAACAGAGTTGGTATCGAGCTTTAAGTCGACCTTGGAAGAAAGTAAGAATGTAGACCTTCTGGTCCATGTCATCGATGCGTCTGATCCCAATCATGAAGAGCATGAAAAGACCGTGCTTTCGATCATGAAGGACCTGGATATGCTGGAGATCCCTCGCTTGACTCTTTACAACAAAGCAGATAAAGTAGCAGACTTTACACCAACCCAGACACCTTTTAGCTTGATTTCAGCGCGCTCTGAGACAGCTCGTGAAGATCTCCAGGCTTTGCTTCTAGAAAAACTGAGAGAACTCTTTGTTCCCTTTACCATTCGAGTTCCCTTTTCAAAATCTTATCGAACACATGATCTAGAAACAGTTGCGATCATTGACCAGCGCGAATTTGAAGAGGATGTCGAGGTTATTCAAGGTTATATCGCAGAGAAAAATAAGTGGAAGTTGGAAGAATTTTATGACGGATTACGTTGATTTAGCAATAAAATATGGAGGTTATACCAGCCTCGATCGGGTCTATCTGACCAATCTTTTAAGCACGATCCCTGAGGAATTGCGTCTCCGTGTGATTACACCTCCGCCAAGTGTGATCAACGCCTATTTCGCAGAGCTCTACCAAAAGAAGAGTCCCAAGGAGGCCATGGATTATTTCTTGGACCTGAGTCGGGTATTTGACTTATTCACAGTTCAGCAAACCTTTGATGAACGAAAGCCCTTTATCCGCCTCAACTTATCTGGGAAGTCTTATGGCTTGGCTTACGTAAATGAAGAGCTAGCCTGTATCTTTGCTGAACATCCAGCAGAGGATATCACTCCTGCCATTTTATTTGAAGTCGCAGAGATCTTTCCACATTGTTTGGTCTTTGAAAAAGATGGCAAGATCTGCTTGCAAGATGCTAGCCCAGAAGGGGTCACTAAAACAGAAGCCCTCTCAGCCCTAACTGACTTGATGACCTTGGAAGATGGACGCTTGAAACTGTCAGGATATAACCAAGAGGAACTCCTCGAGCTAGCGCAAGCCTACCCAGGCGACCTTTCTTTCCGTTCAGAGAACAGGACGGCCATGATTTATATAGATAGAAAGTAGACAATGGAGATTCAATTTTTAGGAACGGGAGCTGGGCAACCCTCAAAAGCCCGTAATGTATCGAGCTTGGCGCTCAAATTGCTAGATGAGATCAATGAAGTCTGGCTCTTTGATTGTGGCGAAGCGACACAGAATCAAATTTTAGAAACGACCATTCGTCCGCGAAAGGTTAGCAAGATCTTTATCACTCACTTACACGGAGACCATATTTTTGGTTTGCCAGGTTTCCTCTCTAGTCGGGCCTTTCAGGCCAATGAAGAGCAGACGGATCTAGATATCTATGGACCAGTAGGAATCAAATCCTTTGTGATGACTAGTCTTCGCGTATCAGGCTCTCGCCTACCTTACCGCATCCATTTTCATGAATTCGATGAACATTCTCTGGGTAAGATTTTAGAAACTGATAAATTCACGGTTTATGCGGAAGCTTTGGACCACACCATTTTCTGTGTGGGTTACCGGATCATGCAGAAGGACCTTGAAGGAACACTCGATGCGGACAAGCTCAAGGCAGCGGGTGTTCCCTTTGGACCGCTCTTTGGTCAGATCAAAAATGGACAAGATGTCACCCTGGAAGATGGCACTAAGATCATTGCTGCGGATTATATTTCAGCCCCTCGACCTGGTAAGATTATCACGATCCTAGGAGATACCAGAAAGTCTGATGCCAGCGTCCGCCTCGGGGTCAATGCGGATGTCTTGGTCCATGAGTCCACCTATGGCAAGGGTGATGAGAAGATTGCTCGTAAACACGGCCACTCGACCAATATGCAGGCGGCAGAAGTAGCGCGTGAAGCTGGAGCCAAGCGCCTTCTTCTCAACCACATCAGTGCTCGCTTCTTATCAAAAGACATCAGTCAATTGCGCAAGGATGCATCCAGCATTTTTGAAAATGTCTATGTCGTCAAAGATTTGGAAGAAGTGGAGATCTAAGATGCGAACCATTCTCATAACAGGAGCAAGTGGAGGCTTGGCCCAAGAAATGGTCAAGCTCCTCCCTGAAGATCGGCTGATTCTCCTAGGTAGAAATCAAGAAAAACTGGAACAACTCTATGCCAGTCATCCTCAAGCTGAATGCATCGGGATCGATATCACTGATTCCTCAGCCGTCCAAGATTTGGTAGAAGAGCTCTATCAGCGCTACGGGCAGATCGATATCTTGGTCAACAACGCAGGCTATGGGATCTTTGAGGCTTTTGATCGTATTTCTGACCAGCAGGTGCGGGAGATGTTTGAGGTCAATACCTTTGCCCTCATGCAGCTTTCACGCTTGATGGGTGCGCACATGAAGGAAGCAGGCAAGGGGCACATCGTCAATATCGTCAGCATGGCGGGTCTCGTCGCAACTGCCAAATCCAGCCTTTATTCGGCGACTAAGTTTGCGGCCATTGGCTTCTCCAATGCCCTACGGTTAGAACTGATGCCCTTTGGAGTCCATGTGACGACGGTCAATCCAGGCCCCATTCGGACCACTTTCTTTGATCAGGCAGACCCAGACGGAAGCTATGTCAAAGCAGTGGATCGCTATATTTTGGAGCCTGACTTTGTAGCCAAGAAAATTGTCAAAAACTTTGGAAAACCAAAACGTGAGCTCAATCTTCCTTGGCTTTTGAACTTGACCCACAAGCTCTATACCCTTTTCCCTCGTATCTCGGACAAGCTAGCCAGCAAGATGTTCAATTTCAAATAGGAGGAGATCGATGGCCGCAAATATTCAAGCTTATTTAGAGAACCTCCGGCAACCCTGGGGACAGATCTATTATGATATCCTTTTTGAACAATTACAGGACATCAAGGGGAAGCGGGTGCTTGATTTCGGCAGTGGTTTTGGCCTTGTAGCCAACCACCTGGCACAAGACAATGAGGTCCTAGCTGTGGAGCCTAATGAGGAAATGGTAGCCTTGCGGGTCCAGGATCATCCTTACCAGCAACTCGTCGGAAGTCTGGACCAGATAGAGAGCTTTGAAGATGCTAGTTTTGATGTCATCCTCTGTCACAATGTCTTGGAGTATGTAGAGGATCGCAAGGTGGTTCTCAAGGCATTCACCCGTCTCTTGAAACCAGGAGGCCTGTTCTCTATCGTCAAGCACAATGAGGTTGGCCGCGTTCTGCAGACGGTGGTCTTTGAAAATGATACTCAGAAGGCGCTTGATCTCTTAGCAGGTCAAGATCTGGAAACCCACTCCATGGGCTTGGCTCAGGCCTATGATCTCTATCTAGCTGTTGAAGATCTAGCCCTCGAAGTTCAGGACTACCAAGGAATTCGAGTCTTTTATGCCTTACAGGACAATCGCTTCAAGGGCCAAGAAGGCTGGCGAGAGTCTATGCTCAAGATGGAGTTGGCGGTCTGTCAAGAGTCCCCTTACAGGGATATCGCCTTCTTCCAACACTATACCTTAAAAAGGAGTTAAGATGTTCCATTACAAACAAGAGAATCCAGCGATGGCAGACTTACTCGCATTGTACAGCTCAGTCGGCTGGACTAATTATACCAACAACCCAACCATGCTAGAAGAAGCTGTCAAAGCCAGTCTCTGGCAGTTGGCAGTCTATGATGAGAAAGAGCTCGTCGCCTACATTCGCTTGGTAGGAGATGGCCACTCTGTTATTTTTGTGCAGGACCTTTTGGTACGGCCAGATCACCAGCGCCAAGGCATTGGAAAGAAACTCTTAACAGAGGCTTTAGCGACCTTTCCAAATGTCTACCAACGGCTTCTTGCCACTGAATGTAGCGAGAAAAATCTAGCCTTTTACCAGTCCCTCGGCTTTATCGAACTTTCTGAGCAAGCCTGTACAGGGATGATTTATATGAAATAAAGAGTGGGACAGAAATCGGTAATTCGTTAGAATTCGATTTCGTCGTCCCACCTCCGCACAGTTGAGTAGGGCTGTAAAAGCTGATGAAATCAGCGTAGTAGAGCCCACTCAACCACTGCGTCTTGCTCGACAATCCAAAAACAATTGAGAGGCTAGGACTTTTGTCCCAGCCTTATCTATTTGACTGACAAAAGGGGGAATAGGGATAGAGCTAAGTAATACGATAGCAACTATTTTTAATATTTTGTATTTTCAAATATTCCAACTATTACCTGACCTTTTATTTCCCGCCATTTTCGGCTTTCATGATATAATAATCAGATAAGAAAAAGAGGAGACCAAAAGCTAGATGATCACTTCAAAATACGATTGGCAGTTAGCTTCGCCAAGTGCAGATGAGGCCTTTTTAGCCCTTGCCAAAAAAGCAGGCCTGGAAGCGTCCGTAGCAACCTTGCTGTATGAGCGTGGCATTCAGACCAAAGAGGATTTAGAAGACTTTTTAGAACCCAAGCTGGAGAAGCTACACGACCCTTATTTGCTCCATGATATGGACAAGGCAGTGGAGCGCATCCGACGGGCCATCGAAGATTATGAGCAGATCCTCATCTACGGAGACTATGATGCGGACGGGATGACCTCGGCCTCCATTATGAAGGAAACCTTGGAGCAGATGGGGGCAGAGGTGCAAGTCTACCTACCCAACCGCTTTACAGACGGCTATGGTCCCAATGAGAGTGTCTATAAATACTTTATCGAGCAGCAAGGCATTTCCCTGATTGTTACGGTAGACAATGGTGTGGCGGGCAATCAAGCCATTGCCATGGCCCAAGCAATGGGAGTCGATGTCATCGTGACCGACCACCACTCTATGCCAGAGGTTTTACCGGATGCTTATGCGATCATTCATCCCGAGCATCCAGATGCGGATTATCCCTTCCATTATCTAGCAGGATGTGGTGTGGCCTTTAAGTTGGCCTGCGCCCTCTTAGAGGAAGTGCCGGTTGATCTCTTAGACCTGGTAGCAATTGGGACCATTGCTGACATGGTCAGTCTGACGGATGAGAATCGGATCCTGGTCAAATACGGTCTGGGTGTTCTCCAACATACCCAGCGCATGGGCTTGCAGGAGCTCTTGGAGATCGCAGGGATTCGTCCGGAGGATGTCAATGAAGAAACAGTTGGTTTTCAGATTGCCCCTCGTCTCAATGCCCTTGGCCGCCTCGATGATCCCAATCCGGCTATTGAACTCCTAACAGGATTTGACGATGAAGAGGCGCACGAGATTGCCATTATGATTCATCAGAAGAATGAAGAACGAAAAGAGATTGTCCAAGCCATCTATGACGAAGCTAAAACCATGGTCGATCCGAGCTTATCCGCCCAGGTCTTGGTCAAAGAAGGCTGGAATCCAGGGGTCCTTGGTATTGTAGCCGGCCGTCTATTAGAAGAGTTTCATCAGCCAGTTGTTGTTTTAAGCATTGAAGATGGACGGGCTAAAGGAAGCGCTCGGAGTCCTGAGTCGGTCAATATCTTTGAAGCCCTTGATCCCTACCGGTCTCTCTTTATCGCCTTTGGAGGACATGCCGGTGCAGCAGGAATGACGCTAGAGGTGGACCAACTCCCTGCCTTGTCTCAGGCCCTTACGGATTTCATTGCAGAACAAGAAATTGATCTCAGCAGCAAGTCTAGCTTAGACATCGACGAGGAACTGCATCTAACAGAACTAACGCTTGAGACCTTGAAAAGCTTTGATCGCTTGAGTCCCTTTGGCATGGACAATAAAAAGCCGGTCTTTCTGGTCCGTAACTTCAAGGTAGAAGGGGCGCGCTCGATGGGAGCCGGCAATACCCATTTGAAACTCAAAATTTCTCAAGAAGATGCGACCTTTGAGGTGGTTGCCTTTGGCTTGGGAAGCTTAGAGGCAGAGTTCGCACAAGCGCAAGACCTAGAGCTAGCTGTGCAGTTGTCGGTCAACCAATGGAATGGTCAAACGACTCTCCAGCTCATGCTGGTTGATGCGCGTGTGGACGGCGTGCAGCTCTTTAATATCCGCTCCAAAAATGCCAGCCTCCCCGCAGGTGTTCCCGTTCTTGATTTTACTAAAGAACTGCCAGATTTGACAGGGGCATCCGCTGTTGTAGTTGGAAATATTCCTGAGGATTTAGAGTCCTTACGGAAAATCTTCCAAGAGCATGATTTCCAGGCCGTTTATTTCAAAAATGAGATCGCCAAAGCCTACTATCTGACAGGATACGGTAGCAGGGACCAGTATGCCAAACTCTATAAAACCATCTACCAGTACCCAGAGTTCGATGTCCGCTACAAACTCAAAGACCTAGCGGCCTATCTCAAGATCCAGCAGATCCTCTTGGTCAAAATGATTCAGATCTTCCAAGAGCTGGGCTTTGTGACCATTGAAAATGGCATCATGAAGGTCAATAAAGAAGCAGAAAAACGAGAAATCGCAGAGAGCAGCATCTACCAAAACCTCAAACAAACCGTTAAAGAACAGGAGTTGATGGCCCTTGGAACGGTTCGTGAAATCTACGACTACCTGACAGGTCAGGCCTCATGAAAAGACAACTAAAATATTTTCTATGGCTCACTCCTATCCTACTTTTTTGCCTTTATTGTTTGGGAATCTACCTGAGCCTAAAAAATCCCATGGAGGAGATTGTTTACTCTGAAAATGGTGGATGGATACGCTATGTAATGTTTAAGCCCTTTACAGAAACGATAGGAAATGATGGTATCTGGAAAGAAGATGAGGGATTTCAAATCTACCCTATTCAGATAAAATCGTTAGTGGTCAGGAAGACCTATCTGTCATGATGTTTCGAGACAGTTCTGAATGGGTTTACTGGTATGAATACCATCTAAACGAAAATGCATACGTTCGTATGTCTTTCAAATACGATTCTGCAAATAAGGTGTTCCTCCAAAGGGATGTCTATCTTTATGCAGATGATCAAGAAGTAGAGGGTAGTGATTTTCTACAGAAACTTTCTGCCTACGACAAAGACCGTGCTTGGTTGAAAAAGAAAAGTAAGAAGGTCGCTGAGCAATACATTCTTGACACCTGGTTTAAGAATGGAAGTTCACGTTATTCCATGAAAAACTTGGGCAATACGAAAATCCAGTACAATGAATTGTTAGAAGAGAAGTAAGAGATTTTTTTCGAACCCAATCCCACATCTTTTTTGAATGTGGGATTTTTGCTTTTGACGCGGGAGCTTGGGAAAATGATTTGGCAAAAAATGATGCAAGTTAGTGGAATTCATGATATAATGGAATGTAAAAAATTTTTTATGAAAGAAAGTTAACCATGAATTTAAAAGATTACATTGCAAGCATTGAAAACTATCCACAAGAAGGAATTACCTTCCGTGATATCAGCCCTTTGATGGCAGATGGCAATGCTTATAGTTATGCGATTCGTGAAATCGTTCAATACGCGACAGATAAGAAAATCGACATGATCGTTGGTCCTGAAGCGCGTGGGTTCATCGTTGGATGTCCGGTCGCTTTTGAGTTGGGAATTGGATTTGCGCCTGTTCGTAAGCCTGGTAAATTGCCACGTGAAGTTATTTCTGCTGACTACGAAAAAGAATACGGTGTGGATACCCTCTGCATGCACGCAGATGCCATCAAACCAGGTCAACGTGTCCTCATCGTTGATGACCTCTTAGCGACTGGTGGTACGGTGAAAGCAACCATCGAAATGATCGAAAAACTCGGTGGGGTCGTTGCAGGTTGTGCCTTCTTGATTGAGTTGGATGAATTGAAAGGTCGCGAAGCGATCGGCGATTACGACTACAAAGTCTTGATGCATTACTAATATAGTCTAATACTATAACTGGCTACAGAAAAACCATAATTGAAAACTATAAGCTCCTATCATATAATGTTAGTTAAGAACTTGTAAGATGGGAGCTTTTTATGCCAATTACTCTAGATAAAAAATTACCAGCAGTCGATATCCTTCGTTCAGAAAATATTTTTGTCATGGATGATGTTCGGGCGACTCACCAGGATATTCGGCCGATGAATGTTCTCATTCTTAATCTGATGCCGACCAAGGTTGCGACAGAAACCCAGCTCTTACGGCTCCTTGCCAACACGCCCTTGCAGATCAATGTAGATTTCCTCTATATGGCGAGCCATGAATCCAAGAATACAGCGGCAGAGCATTTGGAGAGCTTCTATAAGACTTTTGAGGATATTAAGGATAATTACTATGATGGCTTGATTGTGACAGGGGCGCCTGTCGAAAAGATGGACTTTGAGGAAGTAGACTACTGGGAAGAATTGACCCAGGTCTTTGAATGGTCTAAGCGTCATGTCTTTTCGACCTTGCACCTTTGTTGGGGAGCCCAGGCTGGACTGTACCACCGTTACGGGATTCAAAAAGTAGAGCTCTGTGACAAGCTATCTGGTATCTATGACCAAGCAGTGGTGCGTCCCGAAAGTCTGCTCATGAGAGGATTTGACGATCGCTTCCTTGCCCCTCATTCCCGCTATACAGATATTCCTTTGAAGGAAGTCCTTGAAAAGAGCAACCTTCAAGTGATCGCTCAAGGGAATGAAGTTGGGCTTTCCATCATTGCCAGTCCAGACATGCGTGAGGTCTATAGCTTTGGCCATCTGGAGTATGATCGCGATACGCTGGCAAAAGAATACCACCGAGATGTCAAGGCGGGTTTGGATCCGGACGTTCCCAAGAATTACTTTGATTGCGATGACACTAATACAGAGCCTCGCATTCGTTGGAATCTAGCTGCGACGACCTTCTTTAGTAATTGGATCAACTATGCGGTTTATCAAGAAACACCTTACCGCTTGGAAGAATTGGAAAAAGATATTTCATTTTATGGTTACCTATAAAGGGGAATTATGACATATTCACAAGCATTTAAGTATGGCAACTTGGTTCTTCCAAGTGCCTTGCTTTTTCATTATCATGAATTGTTTGACCAAGCAGATGACTACTTGGTTTGGCAGTTTTTCTTCCTTCAAAATACGACTGGTCAAGAGGCTTTGACACCTAATCAGATTGCTAGTCATCTAGGAAAAACAGTGACAGAGGTCAATCGGATTATGTCCAATTTGACCACCAAGGGACTCCTTCAATACCGGACTATTGAGCTCAATGGTGAGATTGAAGCCATCTTTGATGCGACCATTGCCCTGGAGCGCTTGGATGAGATTTTAGAAGCCCAGACACAAGGGAAGGCACAAAGCGCGCCTGCGAAGGGAAATGTCATCAAGGACTTGGTGGAAACCTTCCAACAAGAACTGGGACGACTCTTGACACCTTTTGAGATTGAAGACCTGACCAAGACCGTGCGCGAAGATCAGACAGATCCAGATGTGATCAAGGCAGCCCTACGAGAAGCTGTCTTTAACGGCAAGCCTCACTGGAAATATATCCAAGCCATTTTGCGAAACTGGCGCAGTGAAGGCATCAACAGCCTGGCCCAAGTAGAGGCGAAACTGCAAGAGCGTGAACAGGCTAATCCACGCAATGTGACAGTTTCAGATGATTTCTTGAAGGCCATGGATTTGTGGAAGGATTAAGAGGAGACGATTGATCAATTGAAATGGGGAGATAAAAACAGACGCAGACGATTTAGATGGCTCTATCCGACTATGTTAGTGGTCGGATTGTTTTTATTGTTTGGCATGATCAGCTTTTACTACGTACGGACCAACCTATTAACATCGGGCCTGTACCCAGTAGAAGAGACTCTACTAGAGGCTGGCTATACCAAAACGAAGACAGGATTTCGTAAAAAAGATGCCAATGTAATCATTGACATCCAGTGGAACGCAAAAACAAAGGTATTTGATAAAAATCATTATCGCTTTAAAGCCCATCAAGAGACAACTTTCTGGAAGAAAACCTATGTGGATAAGGAAACACTTGAACGTTTGACCAATGGCCAGCTGTCTAACCAATATGGTTTCGTGCAGTACACCAAGGTTAATAAGAAAGATTGGCTAAGGGTGTCTCCAAGACTAATAGCCCACGCTGGAGGGACGGTCCGGGAGAAGGAGTACAATACGAAGTATACCAATTCCTTAGAGGCTTTACGGCAAAATTACAATCTCGGCCATCGCTTGTTTGAAATGGATTTTAATTTGACTAGTGACAAGAAATTAGCTGCAGTTCATGATTGGCACCATTTTGGAAACAAAGATGATGTCGCACCTTCTTCTAAGGAATGGAAGAAATTTCAGGGTTATGGTTCCCCAGAAACACCAAGTCGCTTTACGACCATGTTAATAGGGGATGTGTTTGATCAAATGATAATTAATCGAGATATGGTGTTGGTGACAGATATCAAATCGATGGAAATCCCTAAGGAAGATAGGATTACACAATTTAAAGAACTTGTTTCAGAAGCAAATAAGCGAGACAAAGAACTATTGGATCGTGTGATTCCACAAATTTATTATCAGGATATGTTCGGAGAAATCGAATCTATTTATCCTTTCAAGCACGTGATCTATACCCTCTACGCCTCACCAGATAGTGGAGAAGAAGTGCTGGATTTTATCGCCAAGCACAAGGAAATCGAGGCGGTGACCGTCCCTATCGACGATTCTCGCTTAACTCCTAAGTTTATCAAACAGGTACATAAACTTGGAAAACGGGTCTATGTTCATACCATTCAAACCTATGAGAGCCTAACTAAGTATGCTGCGATCAATGTTGATGGCTTTTACACTGGTTTATTGACTCCACAGGATATGGCCGTGTATGAATCCGTTTCAAAATAGAAAAAGACTAGCACTTTATAAAAGTGCTAGTTTTTGCATTTATAGATAGTCTGCGTAGGCTTTTTTTAGTCTTCTAAGGAGTTCTTGTTTTTCCTCGTCACTGGCAAAGGAAGCCTGGATGGCATCGACATTGTGCTGGTAAAAGTCAGTTTCCTTGGTTTGGAAATGCTGATGGTAGAGGGCATATTCCTTGGTGAGGTCGGTATCAGATACAGTCCGGTTATCGGTATTGATACTGATCCGAGCACCGGCTGCCTTCATCTTCAAATAAGGGAAATCTTCTATAGTCGGCGCTGCTTTTGTCTGTAGGTTGCTGGTCAAGCAGAGTTCACCAGTGACCCCATTTTCAATAAAGGATTGGAGTAAGGCTGGTTCATGAGATAGAGCTGTCACGTGGCCATTGCGTTTGATGCCAAATGCAATCGATTGGGCAACAAAGTGTGGGCAATGACACTCACCTGCGTGAAGCGTCATGGGCCGATGGTAACTCTTGACTTGCTCGATTAAAGGTCGAATATCTTCTGGAGAGTAGTTGTGCTCATCACCGGCAAAGTCAAAACCAACAAAATCCTGATCACTAACTTGGGTGGCTTCTGCAAGAATGCGAGATGTGACTTCTTGATCTGACTGGCGCATGCCACAGACCAAGGCTTTTGCAACAATGCCAAATTCCTCCTGGGCTTGGCGTAAACCATGACAGACAGCATCGATGGTTTCTGGGACGGTAAGCCCTTGATCCATGGACAATTCTGGGGCAAAACGAACCTCAATGTAGACGACGTTTTCGAGAGCAGCTTGCTTGGCCACATCGTAAGCAGCAAGCGTCAAGGCTTCCTTGGTTTGAAGAAGGGGTCGAATGTAGTCAAAGGCTTCCAAATAGTCCAAAAGATTCTCACAGTGGGCAGGCGCAGTGACATGGTGCTTGAGCTCCTCATCACTAGTAGGTAGGTCAATATTGGCCATGGCTGCCAGCTGGCGAATGATTGGAAGCGACAAGGAACCGTCTAAGTGACAGTGAAGTTCTGTCTTTGCCAAACTATGAAAATCGATCGTGGACATGGTTTTCTCCTTAAAATTGTATTTTTTCTATACTATCATTTTGACAAAAAAAGTCAAGTAGCCTTCGCGTAGCAGATCTTTGAAAGGGAGGCCGATATTTGATATGCTAGGAGTAGCGAAATAAAGGAGAAGAAAGATGTCAGACTATCAATTACCAGAAGTATGGGAAGCACCGAGCCAAATGGGAGGAGCCTGGGGTGGCTTGAACCAACCAACAGCAGGTGCCCGCTTTGAACAAACTCTTCCAAAAGGGGAACAACCTTTCCAACTCTATACCCTTCCAACACCCAATGGGATCAAGGCTACCATTATGCTTGAAGAACTCAAAGAGCTGGGAGTGGATGCAGGCTATGACGCTTATCGTATCAAGATTGGTGAGGGAGATCAGTTTGGTAGTGACTTTGTAGCCATCAATCCAAACTCGAAAATTCCAGCCATGTTGGATCAATCAGGCGATCAAGCCATTCGTGTCTTTGAATCGGCGAATATCCTCCTGTATCTAGCGGAGAAATTTGGCAAATTAATCCCGACTGATCCAGCTAAACGGACAGAAGTGCTCAACTGGCTTTTCTGGCAGACGGGTGCAGCACCTTTCCTAGGAGGAGGCTTTGGTCATTTCTTCCACTATGCACCTGAGAAAATCGAGTATGCCATCAACCGTTTTGCCATGGAAGCCAAACGTCAATTGGACTTACTGGACAAGGAGCTTGCCACTAAACCTTATATCGCAGGGGATGACTACACCATTGCAGATATTGCCATCTGGTCTTGGTATGGCCGTCTAGCCCAAGACAAGATCTGGGACTGTGCAGGGATTTTCCTAAATGTGAAGGAATACAAGCATTTGCAGGCTTGGACTGAGAAAATTGCCAATCGCCCAGCAGTGAAACGTGGCTTGGAAGTAGACTATAAGGAAATTGACTAAAGTCTAAGCATAGATAATTCAATTGTATTGAGATTTTCTTTAGGTGAGTTCGGACGTCAGCGAACTTCGTAGAAGTTCCATGACTAAATCAAGATACAAAGGGAGTCTGCGGATAAAGTCAAAATAGGAATTTTGACGAAGAATTTCTGGATTCTAGGAAAACTTATCTTTTTGACACGAGCCGCAGCCCGTGTTCAATTCGTTTTGAACCCCTTCGCTTTTCAATTTTTAGGCTCAGGCTAAAACAGTTCCCCGAACTGTTTTACTTTCAAAACTCCCGAGTGCATGAAACAAAAAGTTTCATGCACTTTTCTCACTGCAGAAAACTCAATACGTATTTTTGGGCTCCAAAAATAAGAGATTTCTCGACTTATATAGCTAGCTAGAACAATTTAGCAACAATTTGATAAGGCGCCGTCGCGCCTTTTTTTAATGGTGCAAACATGGTATACTAAAGGGTGGAATAAAAGTTTAGAAAGTAGCACATGGAATTTACAAAATTATCAAATCGCTTGGACTTGGTGGCTAGCTTCGTCCCAGCTGGAGCGCGTCTGTTGGACGTGGGGAGTGACCATGCCTATCTCCCAATCGCCCTTTTACAGGAAGGCAAGATTGAGGCTGCCATTGCAGGGGAAGTGGTAGAAGGGCCCTATCAGTCTGCCCTTCAAAATGTTGCGGATAATGGCTTAGAAGACAAGATTGAGGTCCGCTTGGCCAATGGTTTGGCTGCCTTTGAACCAACAGATTGCATTTCCTGTATCACTATTGCCGGCATGGGAGGACGCTTGATTGCAGATATTCTAGCGGCAGGTCTTGAGAAATTAGCTGGTGTCTCTCGCTTGGTCCTGCAACCCAATAATCGAGAGGATGAACTGCGGGCTTGGTTAGTCGACCATGATTTCCGCATTGTCGATGAAGCTATCTTGGAAGAAAATGAGAAGTTCTATGAAATTCTCGTAGTGGAACACGGTTCTCAAGAGTTGACAGCCAAAGAACTACGCTTTGGTCCCCATTTGATGCGGGAACAAGCCCCAGCCTTTGTCCAAAAGTGGTCCAAGGAAGTGGATAAATTAGCCTTTGCCTTGGAGCAGGTCCCAGTTGAGAATCAATCTGCCAGAGCATCGTTAGAAGAACGCATCGCTCACATCAAGGAGGTTCTACATGTTAGCTAGTGAAGTCATCAAACGCTATGAAGCCTACTGTCCTCAGGAGCTTTCCATGGAGGGAGATGTCCGTGGCCTACAGGTCGGTACCCTGCAAAAAGACATCAAGAAGGTCATGGTTGCCTTAGATATCCGCGAGCAGACGGTGGCTGAAGCCATCGCTCATGGAGTGGACTTGATTATCGTCAAGCACGCGCCGATTTTCCGTCCTATTAAGGATTTGGTTGCCGATCGCGCCCAAAATCAAATCTATATCGATTTGATCAAGCATGATATCGCAGTCTATGTCAGCCATACCAATATTGACATTGTCCCAGATGGCCTCAACGATTGGTTCTGCCAGCTATTGGACATTGAAAATACAGAGCCCCTCAGTATAACAGGGGAAGGGCTCGGAATCGGTCGCATCGGTCGGGTACCCGCTCAAACCTTTGGCCAGTTGGCTCACAAGGTCAAAGAAACCTTCGGCTTAGATGCTTTGCGCTTGGTCAGTTATGACCAGGCTGATTTGGAACGGGTCATTGAGCGCGTCGCCATTTGTGGAGGAAGTGGCCAGTCCTTTTACAAGGATGCTCTCGCCAAGGGAGCAGAGGTCTATATCACAGGAGATATTTACTACCACACGGCTCAGGACATGCTGAGCGATGGGCTCTTGGCCTTGGATCCAGGACACCATATCGAAGTTCTTTTTGTGTCAAAATTAGTAGAAAAGCTCAATCAGTGGAAGGCTGAGGAAGCCTGGGAGATTGAAGTGATTGGCAGTCAAGCCAGCACCAATCCTTTTTACCATATCTAAGGGGTCATGATGAAAGTTGCCATTATTGGAGCAGGGATCGTGGGATCTACTGCAGCCTATTATTTATCCAAAGAAGCACAAGTGGATGTGACCGTCTATGACCATGGAGTCGGCCAAGCAACTAAGGCAGCGGCAGGCATTATTAGCCCTTGGTTTTCTAAACGGCGGAATAAGGCCTGGTATCGCCTGGCTCGTCTGGGAGCTGATTTCTACCAAGAATTGGTAGAAGACCTGGCTAAGGACGGAATTAAAACAGATTTTTACCAGCAGACCGGCGTCTATCTCCTCAAGAAAAATGAGGAAAAATTAGACGAACTATATCAGTTGGCGCTGAGCCGTCGGGAGGAATCTCCCTTGATTGGAGACTTGGCGATCTTGAACAAAGAAGAAGTAACCCAGCAATTCCCAGGTCTGCAAGGCTTTGAGAAGCTTCTCTATGCATCAGGTGGAGCTCATGTGGAGGGAGCCCTTCTCACGGAAACCCTTCTTCAGGCAAGTGGCGCAAGAGTCATCAAGGAAGAGGTTGCTCTCTCAGTCTCAAGTGATGGTTATCAGATTGCAGGAGAATGCTATGACCAAGTCATCCTAGCAACAGGAGCCTGGTTGGGTCAGATGCTCGAGTCGCTTGGCTACCAAGTTGATGTCCGTCCGCAAAAGGGGCAACTGCGGGATTATCAGCTAGACCTAGATACTGCTGATTATCCGGTGGTCATGCCTGAAGGAGAGCTGGATATCATTCCCTTCCAAAATGGCAAAATCAGTATGGGAGCCACCCATGAAAATGAGATGGGCTTTGACCTGACAGTGGATCAGGCTCTGCTGAATCAGATGGAAACAGAAGCTCTGTCTTACTATCCAGAACTAGCTCAAGCGGAAGTTATCGGGGAGCGCGTTGGAACTCGTGCCTACACCAGTGATTTTTCACCATTTTGGGGAGCTGTTCCTGATCGAGCAGGCCTCTATGTCGCTAGTGGACTTGGTTCGTCTGGCCTCACAACAGGTCCACTCATTGGTTGGCACCTAGCCCAACTAGTGGTAGGAGGAAACCTGCGCTTAGATCCAGCGGATTATCCAGTTGAACAATATGTGACGAAGAGAGTGGGACAAAAGTCCTAGCCTCTCAATTTTCTTTGGATTGTCGGGTCAGCCATCGTCTTTTTCTTCAAGCATATTAGTCGCAAGTTACTGGACATCATGATGGGATTTGCGGCAGGGGTTATGATCGCGGCTTCTTTTTGGTCGCTCTTACAACCCTCGATTGAGTATGCGGAAAACTCCTATGGGAGCCTGGCTTGGTTGCCGGCGGCGATTGGTTTTCTAGCTGGAGGTTTTTTTCTCCGCTTAATCGACGCCATCGTCCCTCACCTTCATATGACGAAGGAGATTGAAGAAGCTGAGAGTATCCATACGCCGCGGGAGAAGAAGTTGTCTAAAACAACCCTCCTCTTTCTCGCCATTACCATTCACAATTTCCCAGAAGGCTTGGCAGTCGGAGTGGCCTTTGGAGCTCTGGCTAGCAATCCAAGTCCAGAAGCCTTTATCGGTGCGGTTGGCTTAGCCATCGGGATTGGTTTGCAAAATATCCCAGAAGGGGCAGCTCTTTCCATTCCAATCCGGACAGATGGGAAATCCCGTCTCAACGCCTTTTATTGGGGCTCCATGTCCGCTATCGTCGAGCCCATCGGAGCCCTTCTAGGAGCAGTAGCGGTCCTATCTATGACAGCCATCTTGCCTTACGCCCTCTCCTTTGCGGCAGGTGCGATGATCTTTGTGGTGGTTGAAGAGTTGATTCCAGATTCGCAGACCAATGGCAATACAGACGTAGCGACCCTGGGCCTCATGGTTGGCTTTGTCATTATGATGATCCTAGACGTCGCTTTGGGATAAGGAACATCACCTTGTATCATAGATGCAAGGTGACTTTTTTATATAAACATGATAAAATAAGAGTAATGACTACGTAGAAAGGCCTAACATTATGAAAGGTATTATTTTAGCAGGGGGCTCAGGAACTCGCTTGTATCCATTGACACGTGCCGCTTCCAAACAGTTGATGCCCATTTATGACAAACCAATGATCTACTATCCGCTGTCAACCCTTATGTTGGCAGGGATCAAAGAAATCCTGATCATCTCGACTCCTCAAGACCTTCCTCGTTTTGAAGAGCTTCTTGGAGATGGCTCTGAGCTAGGAATTTCTCTCTCTTATGCAGAGCAACCAAGTCCAGATGGTTTGGCGCAAGCCTTCATCATTGGAGAAGACTTTATCGGTGACGATCATGTTGCCCTCATCCTTGGGGACAATATCTTCCACGGAAATGGTTTAACCAAGATGTTGCAACGGGCAGAAGCGAAAGAAAAAGGAGCGACTGTCTTTGGTTACCAAGTTAAAGATCCAGAACGCTTTGGTGTGGTAGAGTTTGACGCGGATATGAACGCTATCTCTATCGAAGAAAAGCCAGAACATCCAAAATCCAACTTTGCAGTGACAGGACTTTACTTCTATGACAATGATGTGGTAGAAATTGCCAAAAACATCAAACCAAGCCCTCGTGGAGAGCTTGAAATCACTGATGTTAATAAGGCTTATTTGGAGCGTGGAGATCTCTCTGTTGAGCTCATGGGCCGTGGTTTTGCCTGGTTGGATACAGGAACTCACGAAAGCCTCTTGCAAGCATCTCAATATATCGAAACTGTTCAACGCTTGCAAAATGTCCAAGTGGCTAACCTTGAGGAAATTGCCTATCGCATGGGTTATATCAACAAAGAACAAGTCCATGAATTAGCGCAATCACTGAAGAAAAACGAATACGGACAATATTTGCTCCGTTTGATTGGAGAAGCTTAATGACAGAACAATTTTTCGAAAAAGAATTAGCAGCCCGCAAAATTGAAGCTATCCCAGGCTTGATGGAGTTTGATATTCCAGTGCGCGGGGATAACCGTGGTTGGTTTAAAGAAAACTTCCAAAAAGAGAAAATGCTTCCTCTTGGCTTCCCTGAAAGCTTTTTTGCAGAAGGTAAGTTGCAAAACAATATTTCATTCTCTCGTAAGAATGTTTTGCGTGGCTTGCATGCAGAGCCTTGGGACAAGTACATCTCTGTAGCAGATGAAGGCAAGGTTCTTGGAACTTGGGTAGACCTTCGTGAAGGCGATAGCTTTGGGAATACCTACCAAACCGTGATCGATGCTTCAAAAGGCATCTTCGTCCCTCGTGGTGTTGCCAATGGGTTCCAAGTTTTGACAGACAAAGTTGCTTATACATACTTAGTCAATGACTACTGGGCACTGGAACTCAAACCAAAATATGCTTTTGTCAACTATGCAGATCCAAGCCTAGATATCCAATGGGAAAACTTGGAAGAAGCAGAAGTCTCAGAAGCAGACAAGAATCACCCACTGCTCAAAGACGTTAAACCACTAAGAGCAGAAGATTTGTAAAAATGAACCTTGCATAGCAGTATCGCGACTGCAAGGAGCGTTATAAGATTGTTCCTGCCCTAGTGGAAACAAGTTTGCCGTAGGGAATCTTGTAGGGAAATTCGGAGACTACGGCTCCGAATTTAGCCATGAAACCGAAGGGTTGCTGGCGTCCCTCACTAGCTAAAGAAACAATCAAAACTAAAAACTATTTGGAGAAAAAATGTCAGAATATAAACATATCATCGTAACCGGTGGAGCTGGTTTCATCGGTTCAAACTTCGTACACTATGTCTACAACAACCATCCAGACGTGCATGTGACTGTCCTTGATAAACTTACTTATGCTGGAAACCGTGCCAATATCGAAGAAATCCTTGGAGATCGTGTTGAGTTGGTGGTGGGAGACATCGCTGATGCTGAATTAGTTGACAAATTGGCTGCCAAGGCTGATGCTATTGTTCACTATGCGGCTGAAAGCCACAATGACAATTCCCTCAAAGACCCATCTCCATTTATCTACACAAACTTTGTTGGAACTTATACACTATTGGAAGCGGCTCGTAAATACGACATTCGTTTCCACCACGTGTCAACAGACGAAGTGTATGGAGACCTTCCATTGCGCGAAGATCTTCCTGGACATGGGGAAGGTCCTGGTGAAAAATTCACTGCTGAAACCAAATACAACCCATCATCACCTTATTCATCAACCAAGGCTGCTTCAGACTTGATTGTGAAAGCTTGGGTACGTTCCTTTGGTGTCAAAGCAACGATTTCAAACTGTTCAAACAACTACGGGCCATACCAACACATCGAAAAATTCATCCCACGTCAAATCACCAATATCTTGTCTGGCATCAAGCCAAAACTTTATGGTGAAGGGAAGAACGTCCGTGACTGGATCCACACCAACGACCACTCAACTGGTGTTTGGGCTATCCTCACTAAAGGCCGTATCGGTGAAACTTACTTGATCGGTGCTGACGGTGAAAAGAACAACAAGGAAGTGCTTGAATTGATCCTTGAAAAAATGGGTCAACCAAAAGACGCCTACGACCGTGTAACAGACCGTGCTGGTCATGATTTGCGCTACGCCATCGATTCAACAAAATTGCGTGAAGAATTGGGTTGGGAACCACAATTCACAAACTTCGAAGCAGGTTTGGAAGATACCATCAAGTGGTACACAGACCACCAAGACTGGTGGAAAGCTGAAAAAGAAGCTGTAGAAGCCAACTACGCGAAAACACAAAAAGTTTTGAAATAATGAAGAAGGTCCAAGTGGAAAATCGCTTGGACTTTTTCAGATATTTTTCTGAAAATGACGAAATTAACCATGGATTTGTGGTATAATATGCTTAGTTTTTATGATGAATCAATAAGGGGGATATGATGAATCAAAACGATTGGGTTGAATACTTTGAAGCGATCAATGGTCGCAAGCCAAGTATGCAAGAATTTCAAGAAGCGCGTGAAAAAGGGGAGTTTGTCGTAGAGCGAAAAGAAGCGCCGACTCCAACAACTGAGGCACCAGCTCCAGCAGCTGAAGCGCAGGCTCCTGCTCAGGAAGCACCTGTTGCACCTAGCGCACCTCTTTCACAAGAGCAGACAGCTGTTGTCCAACCGCAGCCATCGGTGAAAACCTTGCAACCTGTGCCAAGACCGAAAAAATTGACATTTTCTTTCAATAAACAACCCCAAATTGGGGCCGCAGTTGCGGGACTTGTCGCAGTGATTTCCTTTGCTTGGTTCTTCTTCTTTTCAGGTGGACCAAGTCTAGATGGTGTTTGGTTGAGAAATACGGATTCAAGTCCGGTCACTTATGAACTAAGTGGAAAGAAACAAAAAGTCAATGGTGGCGAGACCATCAAAAAGGTTCTCAAGGGCAATGAAGCGAAAAAAGAATTTAATACAGCACTTTCTTTGTTAAATGCAACGGACTTGCATTCACTTGCGGATGTCGATAAGAAATTTAACCTGAAGACGACAGAAATAGTTGTTATTAAGTCTGGTGGAAACACACGCTATAACTTGCTCCAAAAAGACGGAAGCAATATTATTTTAAGAAATGATTTATTCGACTTGAAAACTTATAAATCATACGAAGGAAACTTTGAAGAAAATTTGGTCTATCACAAGGTTGAAACACCAAAGGCCATGGTTGGAAAATGGAAGAATGTGACAGAAGGAGATAATACAACTGTTCAGATTTCAGATCACGGAATTATTAGTGATAAGTATTACGATAGCAAGGCTTACGCATTCTATTCTCTAGCTGATTCAGAAAAGTATGATGGAGACACGACTTCTAAAGAAGAGATCGAACACACATTTGAAGTCATTCAAGAAGCGGTGAAATCAGAAGGCTATCAAGTGAAGAGCGCTAAGGAAGTCTATATACAAGCTAATTCAAATTATTGTTTCGTACCTGTCAACGGTGGAAAAAATATACTCGTCTTACGTGGTGGTAATGAATTTGCCGCAAAATTAGAAAAAGTGAAATAATGAAAGAACCGTAAGGTCCTTTTAGAACGTAGACAAACCCTACCAGCAATAGAAACATTGCCATTTTGTAGGTTGGGTACCATATAGTGAAAACTCTTAGGAATGCTGATATCGCGCTATTCTTAAGAGTTTTTACTTTCTCTATTTTTAAAAAAGACTGAAGAAAATTGTCCAAAATGGACTTTTTCTTCAGTCTGAAAGGACTGCAAGGTCCTTTTTATTTGAGAAAGAAAAGTTTCCCAAGTAAGATTCTAAGGAGAGATATGGTTAGGATTCTTTTTTGAGTTGTTGGTTTCGATATTGTCTAGGAGTCAAGTGAAAATGCTGTTTGAATTGTCGATTGAAGTTTGAGAGGTTAGTAAAGCCGACCTGGCTTGCTATTTCTTGAACACTTTGATTAGTTTGAACGAGTTTTTCACAAGCTTTCTCTAACCGCATTCTTATGAGATAATCCATACAGCTTGTCCCAGTGTGTTGTTTGAATATATTCATAAAATGATTTTTGCTATATCCAAATGTTGTAGCAAGATGATCAATTTGAATGGGCTCTGCATAGTGTTGCTCAAGATAACCAATCATTTCTTTTAATTTCTGATATTTTTGATACGTATCATCTGTATAGTGTCGATTGACATACCTGTACTTAAAGAGAAGATAGAAAAATTCATAGAGTTTAGACTTTAATAGGAGGTCGTAGTAAATACTCTGTTCTTCAAGGATAGAAAAGAGAGAAAAAAGACAATCGCGAATTGGTTCATAAGCATGATCGTCTGGCGAAATCCGAGGAGTGAGATAAAAATGTCCAGAGTATATTGGTTGAATATAGCGTTGGCTAAAACTGTCTATTTGATTCCTACCTAGGAAATCTAGATGGATGCGAAAAACTGTAGAAATTTGTTCTTGATTTTCAATAGCGTAGATAGCATGAGGAGATGTTGGCTGAATCAGAAAAATATCGCCTTCATGACTTTCAAAGCGCTCAGAATTGATATACAAGGTAGCAGTTCCTTTTTTGACATAGATTATCTCAAGTTCAGGATGCCAATGATAAATGGTATCAGCTGATTGCTTAGATAAGATTTGTTTTTCAAAATCGTAGGGGAAATCAGATGGGTTATCTCGTAAAAGTCGTGAATATTGAGCCATGATAAATCCTCCCGATAAACTATTTCTAATTTTATTATATCAAAAAAACTTCCTTATATAGGAAGTTCTCTTTTTTAGCCTTTCTTCTTCATATATAGAAGGTTGAGAAGGAGCCCAACAACTGCTAAAGCGATAGCGACGTAGAATGCAGCACTGTAATTTCCATTGTTGGCTGCTGCCATTTGAACCGCAACTTTAGGTGCAAAAAATGCAGCTAAAGAGTATCCTGTAAAGACGATGCCGTAGTTGACCCCCTGATTTGTAGGTCCGTAGTTCTCCATGACAATGGAAGGGAAGACTCCCATAACACCACCGAAGCAGATACCAAGTCCGAGGATTCCTAGAGTGAAACCAAGTTGTCCAGGGATAATTGTTAAAGAGAAGAGTGCCAATACGATGACTGAATAGATAATCAATAAAGTCTGAGAACGACCAATTTTATCAGAGAGTGATCCCCAGATAAAGCGACCACTAGAGTTCGCGATTGAATAAAGAGAAACATAGAGAGCTGCTGTTCCAGCTGAAAGGCCAAACATTGATTGACCAATTGGGGATGCCTGAGAGGCAATCATTAAACCAGAGAAAGCACCGACAAAGAACATGCTGATAATAATGTAAAATAGCGGACTTTGTAGCATTTCTTTCCAGTTTTTATTAGCAGGTCCTTGTTTAGTTTGTACTGGAGCTTTCCAACCTGCAGGTTGGTAACCACTTGGGGCTGCTTTGATGAAGAAAATTGCACAGATAATAACAACAATATAGACTAGTCCGATTGTTCGAAAAGCAAAGAAGGCATCTTGTTTTTGAATGAGACTACTTGCAACTGGTGATGCGATAACTGCAGCAAACCCCATACCTCCTGTTAGAATCCCAGAAGCTAAGCCTCGTTTATCCGGGAAGAGGCGAAGAGAATTTGAGAGGGCTCCTGAATAGGCAAATCCTTGACCGAGACCTGCCATCAAACCATAGGTCAGATAGAGCATGGCTGGTGAACTAGCATAACCAGTTAGATAAAAGCCGCTAGCAAAGAGAAGGGCCCCAAGGGCGATTGTCCATTTTACATATCCCTTGTCTACCAAATAACCTCCGAGAATCATGGGGATCGGTCCGATTGCTGAGTTAATTGCAAATGCGAGCATGATTTCGGACATTGACCAACCTGTTGAAGAACTTAGAGGCCCAGCGAAAACGGAAAAAGAATAGACAGCTCCTGTACAGAGGAGAATAGCAGTTGATGCAGCTAAAACTTGCCAACGTTTGAATGTCTCTTTCATAAGAAAAACCTCCATTAACTTAATACATATTTTCACAAAGACTATAACATAGTTAAAAATGAGGGTCAATACTTTCTCAAAAAATATTGTTAATTTTTTCACTAATCTATACTAAACTAAGATAAACTGATAGAATAACACAATCTTTTAGGGCTGTTGATTTACAAGATAGGTCAAAGTTGTATAATGATATTAAAGATATGAAATCAAACAAATAAAGGGGGTAGCAAGATGAAACTAGTTGCTATCGTTGGAACAAATTCTGACCGCTCAACCAATCGGAAACTCTTAAAATTTATGCAAAAACATTTTTCAGATAAAGCTGACATTGAGGTATTGGAAATCAAACAATTGCCAGCATTTAACGAACCTGAGGACAAGCTAGCACCTGCCGAAGTTCAAGCTTTTTCAGAAAAAATCCTTGCTGCAGATGGTGTGATTATCTCAACACCTGAGTATGACCACACCATACCGGCACCCCTGTCTTCAGCCTTGGAATGGATTGCCTACACTAGTCGCGCTTTGATTAACAAACCAACGATGATTGTCGGAGCTTCTCTTGGATTGCTTGGAACATCTAGAGCCCAAGCGCACTTGCGTCAGATTCTTGATGCACCTGAACTGAAAGCAAGAGTGATGCCAGGGACAGAATTTCTCCTAGGTCATTCTGAACAAGTATTGGATGATGACAATCATTTGAACAATCCTGAAAAAGTTGCAGAGTTGGAAGAACATTTTTCAGAGTTCCAAAATTTTGTTGAACTCACAAAAGCATTGGTCAAACCAGAAGATACAAAACGTAAGAAATCATTCATCTGGGAAGAATGGTTAAAAGCATAAGCGTCTCAAGAAAGGAGTACAATCCATGAAATTAGTAGCTATTGTTGGTACCAATGCCAAACAATCTTATAACCGTAGTTTGTTGCAATTTATGCAAAGACATTTTGCAACCAAAGCGGATATTGAGATTTTAGAAATTACCGATGTACCGATGTTCAATGAAACCGATGATCAAACAGATACACCTGTTATTCAAAAATTTAACCAAGCGATTTCGGAAGCAGACGGTGTGATTATTTCGACACCTGAACACAATCATACGATTCCATCAAGCTTGAATAGCTTGATCGAGTGGTTGTCTTTTAACATCCATCCACTAGATGGAAAACCAACCATGATTGTAGGGGCTTCTTATGATGTTCAAGGTTCTTCACGTGCCCAACTTCATCTTCGTCAGATTTTGGATGCACCTGGTGTAAATGCAACAGTTATGCCAGGAAGTGAATTCTTACTTGGCCGAGCTCATCGAGCATTTGATGCAAATGGGGATTTGGTTGATGAACGAACCGTCGATTTCTTAGATAGTTGTTTCTATCGTTTCCTTCGCTTTGTATCTGTTGCAAACCAACTAAATCTTCCTGAAGAAATTCGATTTGAGCCAGGAACTTATCACGTTACAACTGAAGGACATAATGGTAAATTGCCAATGGACGTCACAGTTTCTGAGGACCGTATTGAAAAAATTGAAATTGATTCTTCTGGAGAATCTTCAGGAATCGCAGATGTTGTTTTCACTCGTATTCCAGCAGAAATCATTGAGGGACAAACTTTAAATGTTGATGCGGTGTCAGGTGCTTCTGTAACTTCAAATGGTGTCTTGGACGGAGTTGCACGTGCGGTCAAACAAGCCGGTGCAAATCCAGATGTTTTACGGAAACGTTCCAAAGCACCATCTGCCCTAGATAAAGAAGATAAAACTTATCAGGCCGACGTTGTCATTGTCGGAGGTGGAGGAGCCGGTTTAGCTGCAGCTGCTGCAGTCCTACAAGCTGGTAAGAAGCCAATTGTTGTAGAGAAATTCCCAGCAATTGGAGGAAATACTGTTCGTGCGGGTGGTCCAATGAATGCACCAGATCCAGCATGGCAAGGGACCTTCGAAGCTCATCCAGGTGAGGCAAACACTCTTCAAGAATTGATTGCGATAGATGAATCAACTATTGACCCAGAATATTTAGAAGACTTTAGAGCCTTGAAAGTTGAGGTTGAGCAGTATTTGCAGGATCCAAGCTATTTGTTTGATTCTACCTTACTTTACCGTATCCAAACCTATATCGGTGGAAAACGAAAAGATTTACAAGGACATGAAATTCATGGTCAATATGATTTAGTTTCTGTATTGACCGAACGAGCCCTTGAGTCTGTTCGCTGGTTGGAAGACATCGGTGTTGAATTTGTTCGTAGTGAAGTCACAATGCCAGTTGGAGCTCTTTGGCGTCGTGGTCATAAGCCGGTTCAACCCATGGGTTATGCCTTTATCTCGGTTCTACAAAAATATGTTCTAGAAAATGGAGGCAAGATCTTGACGGACTCTCCAGTTAAAGAATTGCTTGTAGAAGAAGGGACTGTCAAGGGTGTTAGAGCAGAAGGCCGAAACGGTCAAACCATCCTCGTTCATGCAGATGCTGTTGTTTTAGCTTCTGGAGGATTTGGTGCCAATACTAAGATGCTACAAAAATACAATACCTACTGGACCGAAATTGCGGATGATATTGCTACCTCTAATACACCAGCTGTAACAGGGGATGGAATCCTCTTAGGTCAAAGTGTAGGTGCAGATCTAGTGGGGATGGGCTTTAGTCAAATGATGCCGGTATCTGATCCAGTGACAGGTGCTCTCTTCTCAGGACTTCAAGTTCCTCCAGCTAATTTCATCATGGTAAATACTGAAGGGAAGCGATTTGTAGATGAGTACGGTAGCCGAGACAAGCTATCTCAAGCAGCGATTGATAATGGAGGCTTGTTCTACTTGATTGCAGATGATCGCATCAAGGCAACAGCCTATAATACTAGCCAAGAAAAAATCGATGCCCAAGTCAAAGCAGGCACTCTATACCGTGCAGATACGATAGAAGAGTTGGCTGTTCAGATTGGCATGGATCCACAGGTTTTAGCAGATACAATCAAAAAGTACAATTCTTATGTGGATGCGGGATTTGACCCTGAATTTAACAAGGGTAGTTTTGATCTCAAGTGTGAGGTCGCACCGTTCTACGCAACACCAAGAAAACCAGCTGTTCACCATACAATGGGTGGTCTCAAGATTGATACTTCAACACATGTTTTGAATGAAAAAGGTCAGATTATTCCTGGTTTGTATGCTGCCGGAGAAGTTGCAGGAGGACTTCACGCAGGTAACCGTCTAGGAGGAAATTCGCTTACGGATATCTTTACTTTTGGACGGATTGCAGGTCAAACAGCTGTTAAAGAAAATTGTTAGTAGTGGATTTAAAATCTTAGCTAACTTTAAGTCTGTTCATGTATCTTGTCATCATTAAATGAAGATCTCTTATTACTCTTCGAAAATCTCACCATACTTCGTTAAATTCGACTTACCTAACTTTAGTTATGTTTGCGTCGCTCTGCCTAGTCTGATTTCGATTTTCATTGAGTAACCTTCATTTAATGAAATCCTAAAACTTTTTTCATCATAATCTCCTAATGAAGTCACCAAATTCGGTGACTTTTTATTTGAAAAAAACATCAAAAAGAGAGCAAAAAATACTCTTTTTGTACGATACTGTAATTGAAATTTTTAAAAATTTTGGTGTTAGAACTGTCGCCTCAGTCCTAGCACTTTTTCTTTGTCGTATTCTTGGTGTGAGGTGTGAGGATTTTTTAATGCCGGCACTTTCATATGAACTAGGGCAAAGCCCTATTAATGACCGCGGAATTCTATTGTTCACCTTTATTTTAAACCACACTTTCTTTTCTTTCATGAGTTAGCAGGCTGAGGCTGCTTAGAGTTTTTGTTTCCAAACTTCTTACTGAAAAACTATTCATGTCTAGGCAAAAATATGGTAAAATGGATAAGATGTGTCTGAGATGTCTATTATATCTCAGGCGACTACAGGTAATGGAGTAGAAAATGCAAAATAGACCTATTATTATTGGTGTTACTGGTGGTTCTGGTGGTGGAAAGACCAGTGTGTCTCGTGCCATTTTGGCTAATTTCCCGAATGAAAAGATTGCCATGATTGAGCATGATTCTTATTACAAGGACCAGAGTCATTTGACCTTTGAGGAGCGGATCAAGACCAACTATGACCATCCTTTTGCCTTTGATACGGACTTGATGATTGCGCAGATCAATGAACTCTTGGAGGGTCGTCCGGTGGATATCCCAACTTATGACTATGCGGAACATACGCGCAGCAGCAAGACCTATCGTCAGGAACCACAGGATGTCTTCATCGTGGAAGGGATCTTAGTCCTTGAAGACAAGCGCCTTCGGGACTTGATGGACATCAAGATTTTTGTCGATACAGATGATGATGTGCGGATCATTCGCCGGATCAAGCGCGATATGGAGGAGCGTGGCCGGAGTCTTGATAGTGTCATTGAGCAATACCTTGGTGTGGTAAAACCGATGTACCACCAGTTCATCGAGCCAACCAAGCGTTATGCGGACGTGATCATTCCTGAGGGCGTGACCAACACAGTTGCGATTGACTTGATCACAACCAAGATTGAAAAAATCCTCAACGGAGCGCGTGAAGGAAAATAAAAATAGGGAGAAAGAGGGAAATCGATCTCCAATCCAATAACAATAGTTGGAATTACGGAATGTCGCAGTAGTTGGTGAGGCTCGTCATTCGCCTAAAAGCTCGAAAGAGTTCTCAATCAATGTTGCGGGGGTGGTACGAGAAATGGTTTTTAACATTCTGTACCACTCCCTCTTTTTCCTAGGGAGAATGGAAATGAAAAGGGAGTTTCATTCGCGGACCAAGGCGTTCGCTTGTTTATTGACCATGTGTGCTGGTTTTTCAGATGCTTATACCTTTATCTGTCGGGGTGGAACCTTGGCGGCAGGCCAGACGGGAAATGTGGTCTTTTTATCGGTCGGCTTGATTGGGCAACAGATCTCAGATGTAGAAGTAAAGTTAGCGACCATGTTGGCCTTTATGCTGGGAATCTTTTTGATGACGGTTTTGCGTCGCTTGATTGACAATTCAGTCTGGCGCCTCAGTACCTTGGTGCCATTTATCCTCACGACCTTGGTGACGGGATTTTTGCCAGCATCGGTAAAAAATGTCTTCATCGTGCCTTTTTTTGGCTTGAGTTTGGGAATCGTAGCGACCTCTTTTGGAGAAGTGGATGGCTACGCCTATAATCATTCCTTCATGACGGGAAATCTCAAGAAAACCATGGTGGCTTATGGGAATTTTGTCAGAGAAAAGGAGAAGAAATTCCTCTGGGAAGCCATTTTTATGACCTGCTTGATCGGGAGTTTCGTCTTTGGGGCCATTTTTTCGACCTATTTGATCCAGTTTTATGGATTAGAGACCATCTGGCTTGTGTCCATCATCTTGACTATCTTTTTAATCTATCGTGCCATTCAGTATTTTGAGGTCTTTCACTTCAATCGGCGAGGCGACATGAATAGATAAAATCATTTTTAGAAGAATGAGTTAAATGATTCTGCAAAGAAATAAAACTGAGATTTCATTTTTAAAATGAATCAAGAATATATTGAAACTTTCCGCCGTGAGAAAAGTGCTAGAAACACGATTGTTTCTAGCACTCGGAATTATTGAGACCTTAGGCTCAATAATTAGTCATGGAACTTCTTTGAAGTTCGCTGACGTCCGTTCTCACCTAAGGAAAGTTTTTAAGATAACTTTATCTATATTCCAGAGGCTGGGACAAAAATCCTAGCCTCTCAATTATTTTTGGATTGTCGAGCAAGACGCAGTGGTTGAGTGGGCTCTACTACGCTGATTTCATCAGCTTTTACAGCCCTACTCAACTGTGCGGAGGTGGGACGACGAAATCGAATTCTAACGAATTACCGATTTCTGTCCCACTCTCTTTTCTTTCGTTGTTTGAAGCTTAATTTTTGAGCAAAGATTTGGTATAATGAAAGGTATGAAACATTCGGAAAAAGAATCACAATACCAGCTCTTGCTGGCTCAATTAGATGCTCTCTTAATGGGAGAAACCAATGCCTTGGCTAATCTTTCCAATGCCAGTGCTCTCTTAAATCAAGCCCTGCCTCGTTCGGTCTTTGCGGGTTTTTATTTGTATGATCAAACGGAATTGATCTTGGGACCTTTTCAGGGAGGTGTTTCTTGTGTCCATATCGCTCTTGGAAAGGGTGTCTGTGGAGAAGCAGCTCAAAAGCGGGAAACCATGATTGTCGATGATGTGCGCCAACATGCTAATTATATTTCCTGTGATAGCCGGGCTATGAGTGAGATTGTGGTGCCTATGGTCAAGGACGGTCAGCTCCTTGGGGTTTTAGATCTAGATTCAGAGTGTGTCTCTGACTATGATCAGCTGGATCAGGAGTATTTGGAAAAGTTTGTCGCTCTTTTGATCGATAAGACAAACTGGGACTTTAAGATGTTTGGAGTTAAGAACTAATGTATCAAGCTTTATATCGGAAATACCGTAGCCAGACCTTTGGCCAATTGGTCGGCCAGCAAGTGGTGGCACGGACATTGAGACAGGCAGTGGAGCAGGAGAAGATCAGCCATGCCTATCTCTTTTCGGGTCCTCGTGGTACTGGGAAAACCAGTGTGGCCAAGATCTTTGCTAAGGCTATGAACTGTCCTAATCAAGTCAATGGGGAGCCTTGTAATGACTGCTATATCTGTGAATCCATTACCAATGGGAGCCTAGAAGATGTTATCGAGATCGACGCGGCGTCTAACAATGGGGTCGATGAAATTCGGGATATTCGCGACAAGTCTACCTATGCTCCGAGTCTAGCCAAGCACAAGGTCTACATTATTGATGAGGTCCATATGCTCTCAACAGGGGCCTTTAATGCCTTGTTGAAGACGCTGGAAGAGCCAACGGAAAACGTGGTCTTTATCCTCGCAACAACGGAGTTACACAAGATTCCTGCGACCATTCTGTCACGGGTGCAACGCTTTGAATTCAAATCCATCAAACTACCGGATATCGTTCACCATTTGGAAAGCATCTTAGCTACTGAAGGCATTGCCTATGAAGCAGATGCTGTGCAGATCATCGCTCGACGCGCTGAAGGTGGGATGCGGGATGCCTTGTCCATTTTGGACCAAGCCCTGAGTCTGACTGCGGGTAGTGAGTTGACGACAGCGATCGCTGAAGAGATTACTGGGTCCATCAGTCTAGCTGCGCTCGATCAGTACGTGGCTGCCATCCTGGCTCATGATGCGACAGCTGCGCTGGATCAGCTGGCGATTATCTTTGATAACGGGAAGAATATGGCCCGTTTCGTCACGGACTTACTTCAATACCTGAGAGATCTCTTGATTGTTCAGACAGGCGGAGAAAATACTCACGCTAGTGACTTGTTTGCGGCCAATCTTGAAGCTGATCAAGCCCGTCTTTTTGCCCTGATTGACCAGGCGACGACCAGTCTAGCGGATATCAAAAATAGTCTGCAACCGCGTATCTATACTGAAATGATGACCATTAAATTGGCTGAAAGCACAGGCCAAGTTTCTAACTCAGCTGCTGTGGAGGTTCCTTCCAATGTGCTAGCTCAGCTGGAAGATTTGAAGAAGGAAGTCGCGCAGCTCAAGCAACAGTTAGCGCAAGCAGGTAGCAGTCTTCCTGTCTCAAAACCAGCAGTAGCTCGTCCAACCAAGTCGAGCAAGGGCTACCGGGCGGATCGAAACAAGGTCAACGCGATTTTGCAAGAGGCGGTCGAAAACCCAGAGTTGGCACGGACCAACTTGATCCGTCTTCAGAATGCTTGGGGGGAAATCATCGAGAGCTTGGCAGGTGCGGATAAGGCTCTCTTAATCGGATCCCAGCCAGTAGCTGCCAATGAAAATCACGCTATTTTAGCCTTTGAGTCTGCCTTTAATGCTGAACAGACCATGAAGCGGGACAACCTCAATACCATGTTTGGAAATATCCTCAGCAATGCTGCGGGCTTCTCGCCAGAAATTTTAGCGGTTTCGATGGAAGAATGGACCCAAATCCGGGCAGAGTTTTCGGCTAAGGCGCGTGGGCAAAAAGCCGAAGTGGTAGAAGGAGAGGAAAGCGTCATCCCTGAGGAATTTCACTTTTTATCCGATAAAATCACCCTGCAAGACGATTAATACATGAATTTTTTACCGAATCATGATAAAATAATTTTATGAATAGAAAACAATTTGCAGTGATAGCAGTTTTTACTGCTATGGAGACTTATTTTTTCAATGAAGCGACTATGGCGGGTCAAATGCTCTTTGCATGTTTTTGGGCCCTCTTGATCTTGCGCAATCTCCAGATGGCCTATATGGTGGAGAAGATTGCTAGTGCGATTGAAAAAGAAATTAAGAAGAAAAGAAAATAAAACCTTTGAAAAGAAATCCTTTTTCAAAGGTTTTTTTCTATGTCGATAGATAAAGTGACTCTGAACAACTGCTTACTTTTCCTAGATTTTTCTAGGAAACTTTTTCTATTTCATAAACATTTCACATTTCTTTTCTATAATAACTATAACAAATGATGAAAGCGTCCACATTGCATTGCCGTGGACCTTGAAATGGAGGGTGAGATCATGCTCTTACAACAGGCAATCGCCTATATTTCTAGAAAAAGAACGAGGAATCTGGTCCTCTTTCTGATTCTGCTCTTAATCCTCTCTTGCTTGTATTTCTGTTTTTCACTGATGCAAGTAGGAGGAAGGCTGGAGGAACATATCAAACAGTCGGCTGGGACCAGTTTTGCTCTGACCAGTAAGCAGGGGGCTACTCCCTTTGCGCTGAAGGAGGCTGAAAAGGTGAAAGAGCTTTCTGGGGTGGGAGCCATGGTTCCCCAATATGAAAGTCCCGTTCGCGTTCTTGGAAAAGAAGCGGTGACGGGGCAGCAGTCGGTGGAGCGAGACGATTTGGGGCAGGAAGCCAAGCAAGCACTAGGCGCGGTCTTCACTCAGAAGACAGACCAGCACTTGGATTTTCGAAGTGGCAGTTTCCAACTGGTGCAAGGCAAGTACTTATCCGACAAGGCTCGTGGCCATATCTTGATTCACGAAGAGTTGGCTAAGAAGAACAAGCTAAAGGTCGGAGATTCCTTGACCTTATCCAGCTTTCAGATGGGAGAGACTCCAGCCAAAGAGCAAACCTTTAAAATCGTTGGGATCTTTTCGGGTAAGAAACAGGAAAAATTCACAGGAATGACCTCTGATTTGAGTGAAAACCAAGTCTACCTCCCTTATGAGGATGCAACTAAGCTCCTAGGTCTCAGTCAGCAAGAAGTGACCCAGGTCACCTTTGGCGTCAAAGATCCTGAGAAAATCGATGCCCTCTTGAAGCAAGTTAAAAGCTTGGATCTGGATTGGCAATCGCTACGCGTGGTCGAAGATCGCAAGGCCTTTGATCAGATGAAGGAATCCTCTCAGACACTAGAAGGGCTGGTACGAATCATGATGATCGTCCTCCTAGTGACAGGAGCAGGAGCGCTTTCGCTCTTACTCAGTCTCTGGACACGGGAGCGAATCCACGAAATCGGGGTGCTCTTATCCATTGGGAAGAGCAAGGGACGGATCTTTGGACAGTTCCTCTTGGAAGTGGTGCTGGTATCCTTACTAGCGGTGCTCCCAGCCTTTCTCATCGGGCGGATGGTCAGCCATCGTTTCTTAGAGCAGTTTGTCGGACAGACTGGTCAACAGCAGACCCTAGACTTGCTCAAGCAAATCCCTCAAGGCCTTTCCTTAGGAATCGCCTATGCTAGCCTCTTGTGCTTGATCCTTCTGTCGCTCGGTGTAACGACCAGCATGATCTGGCGCAAGACCCCAAAAGAAATATTAACAAAAATGAGTTAAGGAGAAATGACACATATGTTAGAACTCAAACATGTATCCTACAGTTACCAAAGCTACCAAGAAGAGATCTTCTCAGACGTGAACTATCAGTTCAAAAATGGGACATTTTACAGCATTATCGGTCAGTCTGGGGCAGGGAAATCGACCCTCCTCTCTCTCTTGGCTGGTCTGGACAATCCCAAGAAGGGGCAGGTTTTCTTTGATGGGGAGGACATCCAGACCAAAGGGTCTAGCTACCACCGCAAGCACCATGTTTCTCTGGTCTTTCAGAATTACAATCTGATTGACTATTTGACGCCACTTGAAAATGTCCGCCTGGTCAACAAACAAGCTGGGAAAGACATTCTCTTGGAGTTGGGATTGGACGAAACGCAAATCAAACGCAATGTCCTTCAACTATCCGGCGGGCAGCAACAACGGGTGGCCATTGCGCGTGCGCTCGTTTCGGAAGCACCTGTCATCTTGGCGGATGAGCCGACAGGAAACCTTGACGAACAGACAGCAGGTGATATCATTGCCATTTTGAAGAAGTTGGCCAAGGAACGCCAAAAATGTGTCATCGTCGTCACCCACAGTAAGGAAGTGGCAGAGGCCTCCGATGTGGTCTTGGAATTGAGTCGCCGTAGCCTTGTTGAGAAGAGCAAGTAAGGAGGGAATGCTATGTTGCGCAATGCTTTTGCTTATATCACACGTAAATGGCCCAAGTCTCTCTTGCTCTTTGCCATCATTCTCCTCATGGGGACCTTGAGCTTGATCGGACTCTCCATGAAGGGTGCAACCCAAAAAGCTTCATCGGAAAGCTTGGGATCCATCACCAATAGCTTCTCCATGCAGATCAACCGCCGGACCAATCCAGGAACCCCTCGGGGAGCGGGGAATCTCAGAGGAGAAGATATCGAAAAAATCAGCCAGGTAGAGGGGATCACCTCCTCCATCAGGCGGATCAATGCCATCGCAGATATCCTAGACCACGAGATCATTGAGACCGAAGAAACCCTGCAAAATCAATCTCCAGAGCGGGCCAAGCACTTTAAGAATACCTTGATGGTGACAGGGGTCAATGACTCTTCAAAAGAAGATAAATTTGTCTCTGGAGCCTACAAACTGGTCCAAGGGAAGCATCTGACGGATAAGGACAAAAACCAAATCCTCATGCACGAAGATTTGGCGAAAAAGAATGGCCTCAAGGTAGGCGATAAGGTTCGCCTCAAGTCCAATCTCTACGATGCTGACAATGAAAAAGGGGCCAATGAAACTGTCGAAGTGACCATCAAGGGCTTGTTCTCAGGGAAGAACCAAGCTCCTCTAACTTACGCCCAAGAGTTGTATGAAGATACGCTCATCTCTGACCTAGATACAGCTGCCAAGCTCTATGGTAATACCGTCCAAACAGCTACCTATGAGGATGCGACCTTCTTTGCCAAGGGGGATCAGGACCTGGATCAATTGATCGAAAAAATCAAAGCCTTGGATATCCCATGGAATTACTTTGACTTGGTTAAGAGCTCTTCCAACTACCCAGCCTTACAAAAATCCATCAGCAGCATGTTCCAAGTGGCGGACTACTTGTTTATCGGTAGCCTCATCTTTGCTAGCTTGCTTCTCACCCTTCTCCTCGTCTTGTGGCTCAATGCCCGTCGCAGAGAAGTTGGGATCTTGCTGGCTCTAGGGATCTCCAAGGTACAGATTGCGGGGCAATTCGTGGCAGAATTGGTCATGATTTCCATCCCAGCCTTCCTCCTCTCCTATGGAGTCGCAGGTCTTCTATCCAAAGCAGTCGGAGATACGGTGCTCAAGAACGTCACCAGTGGCATTGCCAAACAAATGGCTCAAGAATCCTCTGCAGACAACCTTGGTGGGGGAGCTGAGGCAGAAAGCTTCAGTAAGACTCTGACGGAACTCCATATGGACATCCAACCGAGCCAATTGTTGGTGATTGTTTTGGTTGGCGGCCTCCTCTTGATTCTCGTATCCATCCTTTCTTCTCAATGGCTCTTGCATAAGAAACCAAAAGATCTCTTGGTGGATGTCGAATAAGAGATTGTTTCCTAAAATAGAAATAGGGTATAATAGGAGGTAGAAGAAGTTTCTTAGATAAAAGGAAAGTGTATGAAGATACTAATCGTAGAAGATGAAGTCCTGATTCGCGAAGGGATGAGCGACTATCTCATGGAATGTGGCTATGAGATCTTTGAAGCAGGTGATGGGCAGGAGGCCCTGGACCTCTTCAACAGAGAGGCGCCAGATCTGGTCTTGCTGGATATCCAGCTTCCTATCCTCAATGGCTTGGAAGTGCTCAAGACAATCCGGAAGACCAGCTCGGTTCCTGTTCTCATGCTGACGGCCTTCCATGACGAGGACTATAAGTTGACGGCCTTTGGAGAGTTGGCGGATGGCTACCTGGAAAAACCCTTCTCCTTGTCTCTCTTGAAGGTCCGTATCGAAGCTATTTTTAAAAAGCTCCAGCCTTCCCGGGTCTTCACCTATGGAGAGGCACGGGTGGATTTTGAGAGCTACACAGCCAGCCTAGCTGGTCAAGCTATCTCCATGAATGCCAAGGAGTTGGAAATCTTGGAATATCTGCTCCAGCATGAGGGCAAGGCCCGGACCCGCTCTCAGATCCTCGATGCCGTCTGGAAGGAGACAGAGGAGATTCCTTTTGACCGGGTGATTGATGTCTATATCAAGGAACTACGAAAAAAACTAGAGCTGGACTGTATCGTCACGGTGCGCAATGTCGGCTATAAATTGGAGAGACCATGACCAAACGGAGTATCTTTGCAAAGATCTTTCTGATCACCTTTGCCCTTTTCAGTAGCTTAGTCATCCTTCTACACGCTTCGGTTTACTTAATTTTCCCGTCGACCTATATCGAGTCTCAGCGCCAGACGATTTTGAAGAAATCCCAGGCCCTGGCCAAGAGTTTCCAAGGCCAGGAAGAAGGAACCATTGAGTCCGTCATCGACCTTTATTCCAAGACCAATGATATCAAGGTGTCTATCAAAGGAAAGGAAAAACAAAATGCCCTAGAGGTCAAGGATGACCTGCTCCTGAACCCGGACAGCCAGAACAATTCCCTGGTTATTGAAGAGCGAAAGATTGAGACCAAAGAGGGGAAGGACTTGACCTTGCAATTCTTAGCGACCGTCGATTCCCAAAAGGAAGCGCGGGAAATCAGTTTGGGCTTTCTTCCCTATAGTCTTCTGGCTTCCTTTGTCCTGTCACTGCTTGCCTCCTATCTCTATGCCCGCCTGATTTCTGCTCCGATCCTGGAGATCAAGCAGATGACCAAGCGGATGAAGCGCTTGGATCGGACAGCCAGTCTTCCTATTCACTCGCAGGATGAGATCGGTGTTCTCAAGCAACAGATCAACGACCTTTATCACCATCTCCTAGAAGTAATCGACAATCTGGAGCAGCAGAAACAGGAAAATCTGAAGTTGGAGCAGATGAAGGTGGAATTCCTACGGGGAGCCTCGCATGAGCTCAAGACGCCTCTAGCTAGCTTGAAGATTATCCTTGAAAATATGCGGGATAAGATCGGCCGCTACAAGGATCGGGACCGCTACCTGTCGGTCTCCCTCGATATCGTCGATGAGATGAACCAGATCGTCCTAGAAATCCTGTCCCTGTCCTCTGTCCAAGAATTGGCCGGAGACAAGGAGTGGATCCAGCTGGACCAAGCCTTAGAGCAGATCCTCGACCAGTACAAGGTCTTGGCTCAATCTCGCTCGCTCACGATTGACAATCAAATCCCTGACAAAGCGGTCTATATGGATCCAGCGATTCTGAAATTGGTTCTCTCAAATGTCATCAGTAATGCCGTTAAGCATTCGGATGCCGGTGGAGAGATCCAGCTCCGTCTCGAAGAAGGGACGCACTTGGCTATTGAAAACACCAGCCAGGAAATGGTAGAGACCGCTGAGATGCCAATGACCGCTAGCCGTCAGAAGAAGGAAGGCGGTCTGGGGCTCTTCGTGGTCCAACACTTGCTAGACCATGAAGAACTGGCCTACCAATTTGATAAAACAGCTATGGGCTTACGCTTCCGTATGGAACTGCCCAAAGAGCCTCAAGAATAACCCAAAAGTGAAACCAAGCCTTTTCCTAACAGAAAAGAAATATACAAGCGTATAAAAAAAGGAGCGAAATAGTCCGAATTTCATACAAAATTCGGACTATTTCGCTCCTTTATTTTTGAATAAGTTCACAAAGCTTTTCAATCGTCTCCCATCTTTATTGGTGAAAGATTCGGTAAGTATCATCTTACTTATAAAATGAAGAAAGAAACTCGGTCTATCAAATTTTTCACTTACCATCGGAAAGAATCTAAAAGATACTTTTGCAAAGCATGTAAGTGGTAATTTCCACCTAATTCCGTCCATTCAAGGTTATGATAAAACCACCAAACCTTGCGATATTCTTGATCATTTTGAACTCTCCATGGTTCTTCATGAGGTAAATAGGAAATCATTCCTGGAAAATCTTGGCCTGTAGGTAAGGGATGATCTGCCTTGCATGTAGGATGATCAAGGTCGTTGTAGTCAACATCTAGCTCCAACCAATTCGATTTAGATAGACAATTGAAATCGTTTTGACCATCCCCTTCCAATTTCAATGACCTGTCACCTAGTCTCTCCATCATCGTCTGAGAGGTATTTTCCTTCTGACAAGCAGGAACATTTATGAAGAAAACCTGCGGAGTAACGGTTTCATGTTTCCGTGAAGCATAAGGAATTTTTACGGTGGCGATTGGATAGCCTTTTAAATCGATGCTAAATAAGTCCTCCAAATTTTTTGTAATAAGGATATTTTGGTCGAGGTACAGGGCTTTCTCTTCCTCCACAAAATCAACGATTAAAGAATGAAAACGATCAAAATCATCAAATGTTAAAGGGGTATTTTCAGATAGACGACAATCGATAATATCTGAATCAAACTCCTCTAATCGTCTTTTCATTTGTTGAAACCATTCATACGGGAAATCATGATGAATAAGATAAAAACGAATGGAGCGGTTATGAAAACAAATCGATTTTATGACCGTATGAATGTTGTTCACATCATCAAAGCTACAGGCTAAAATGATTGCTTTTTTCTCTTCTTGATGAATGTGGGAAAAATTGTTTAGTAACTCTCTTTTTTCCTTCATTTGATAAAAAATAGGAGATTTTGGTAATCCTCGATTTTCAATTTCTGAAATAAAGAAATTTAAGGAATCCCGATATCCTTTTTTATAGGCTCTTAGTGGATATCCTAGAGTCGCCAACATTGATAATCGTTCCTCTTGAATTAAAAGACTCTCATTAAACCAGTCAAGCGTCCAATTTCGTGATAAACTTTCTCCCCGATGTCGATAAATATAAGATCCTTTGTGGATGTAGACTATTTTTTCTGCTTTTAGGAAAACTTTCAAATTAAATACGGTATCTTCCCCCATCCGTCCCAATGGGAAGTGAAGATTATTAAGAATTTCTTTTCGATAAATTTTTGCCCAAGGAACAATTAAAGCAGAATTTTTTGACTCACTAGAATCGTTTAATAAGTTCATCACGGAATAATTGTCAAAAATTTCTTCATAATAGTCATTTGACATATGGAAGTAAAAATTGGAATCTTCATCGTTGAAACTGGTATAATTTTGAAAAACAATGTCTGCTTGATATTCTTCAATTTTTTCATATAAGACTTCAACATAAGTCGGTTCAATCCAATCATCAGAGTCTATAAAGAGAACATAATCAGAAGTGACAGCATCTAATCCGACATTACGCGCATCTGAAACACCGCCGTTTTCTTTTTTTAGATAAACAATTCGCTCATCAATTTTTGCATATTCTTGGCAAATGGTATCTGAACCATCCGTCGAACCATCATTCACAAGAATAATCTCTAACGGACGAAAAGTCTGTCTTAAAATACTATCCAAACATTGTCTTAAGTATTTTTCCACGTTATAAATCGGTACGATAATACTAACTAGTTTTTCCATTCATTTCTCTCTTCTTTCTCCACTCATCCTTCTGTGGAGATACTTTTTGTCGTTTCTTACTTACAGACCTTGAAACCTTGCAGATCAACCCTTCAAACAGAATAGGGGGGGCTTCATCGCATTTAATCTATTTATTACTTCCCTCACCATTCCGTCAAAGAGATTTCTCCGCTATTGAGCCAGATTTCTTCCTGATTGTCCAATTGGACCAAGAGTTGGCCGGTATCAGAGATATCTTTGGCGATGCCTTGATAGGTTTGCTGATTTTGCTCGAAAGTGACAGTTCGTCCTAGGACCAGAGAGCGCTCTTTATACAGGTAGACCAGTTCATCGATATCCGTTTGGAAGAATTCCTTCCAGATTTCGCTGATGAGGTCATTGCGGGTGATGGGACAAGGCCCTTCAAATAAGGAACCAGCCTTGCTTTGTAGCTCTTCTGGGAAAGTAGGGATGGCTAAATTGAGACCGACTCCGATAATGACATCTGTGACAAGACCAGTCTCGATCGACGTGATAGCTTCGGTAAGGATTCCCCCAATTTTTTTATGGCGGTAGTAAATATCATTGACCCACTTGATATCGATATCGATCAGGGTCAGGTTTTTAATAGCCTTGTAGATGGCTCCAGCGACCATGAGGGTATAAGGAGGGAGCTCTGCAGGTGGTAATTGAGGCTTGAGATGAAGGGACATGTAGATGCCCCCTTGATCGGGGCAATAGTAGTCACGACCAAAGCGGCCCTTTCCAGCGGATTGCGAATTGGCTAGGTAGAGCGCCTTGCCTTCTTGATGGGCTTCTATGCCTAATTTAGCATCCAATTGGGTGGAGCTACATTGTTCGTTTAAGGACACGGTCAACTGGGTATTTTTTGCGATCACTTCAGGAAGCAGAATATCTCCTGAGACCAATTTGTAGCCCTTCTTTTTTAGGGATTCGATGACGACCCCATCTTTTTCTAGACGTTGGATGGCCTTCCAGATAGAGGTGCGGGAAACACCTAGTTCTTTCGCCAGTTGCTCCCCGTTGACATAATCATCTGCCTGAGAAAGGGTTTGAAAGAGGATTTCGTGTGTTTTCATAAGACCTCCTAGCGACTGCTGTCACGAATCGTCAGTTTAGTGGCTAATTTGACCATATAGGGAACACTTGGTTGATTCCCTTGAAAGGCTTGCCGGAGCATTTGAATGGCTTGCTTACCCATTTCTTCTGTATAGACGGTTACTGTAGAGAGGGCAGGAAAGACATACTTAGCAATCGATGTATCATTGAAGGAAATGATACTGACACGATCAGGAATTGCGATTTGGTGCTCCTGAAAAGAGCGAAGGGCTCCGACAGCCAAGGCATCACTGGCCATGAAAAAGGCAGTTGGCAAGTCGTCGCCCAAGTCTTGAATCAGCTGCTCCATCATCTGATAACCCGACTCGGTCGAGAATTGCCCAACTGAGACAAATCGCTCCTCATAAAGTCCTTTTTCCGTGAGAAACTGTTGAAAGGTCCGTTGACGGGGATCCATTTGAAGCGGTGTCGCATCTGCTGTCTCTTCCTGACCAACCAAGAGCCCGATCTCCTTGTGGCCATGATCAAGGAAATACTCGAGAGCCGTGATGACAGAATCTTCTAGATCGGTCGTCACACAGGAATGCCCTAAATAGAGGGTATTGCTATCGACAAAGATCAGGGGTTTGCCGTAGCTTTCCAGATCTTGGATGGTCTTGGGGCTGAATTTCCCAAGAGCGATAATGCCGTCTGCTTCTTGAATCAAGGACCAATCGTCATTATTGAAGATACGAAAGATCTCATATCCTAATTCCTGGGCTTGTTTTTCTAACCCCATCCGAATAGCATAGTAGTAGAGGTCATCTAATTCTTCTTCGCGTGTGTACCATTCAAAGATGACGATTTTATGAAAATCCTCAACTGGTTGAGGCGCTGTTTTGCGGCTCTTCTTTTGGTAATGCAGGTCCTCAGCGATGCGAAGAATCCGACTGCGCGTGTCTTCACCGACCGATAAGGTTGCATCCTGGTTGAGGACGCGAGAGACCGTTGCCTGAGAAACGCCTGCTTTTTCCGCAATGTCTTTAATCGTTGCCATAGTTCATCCTTTATTGATTTCTACTTCCAGTATACTCTAAAAACTAGTAAAAAGAAATAAAATTTTACTAAATTTTATGTTTGCTGCGATATTGGCTAGGAGTCAGTAGGCTATAGGCCTTAAATGCCTTTGAAAAATAGAGGGGATCTGAAAAGCCCACCGAGTAGGCTACAATCTTAATGCTTTCGTCCGTATTGGTCAGTAACTGCTGGGCACGCTGCATGCGGACCGAGTGCAAGAATTCCTTGGGAGAGATCTGGTGAAACTCCTTAAAGACAGTTGTCAGATAGGAGCGATGGACATTGAGGTCATCGGCGATCTCTTGAATACTCAAGTGTTCTTTACCGTAATGCGTCTCAATCACATGCTTACAGGTCAGGTAGAGTTGATAGGTTGGAGAGAGATAGCTCTTTTGTATGTTGGGAGCTATTTCCCCAATGAGATAAAGCAGTTCATAGATCTGCGAGAGAAGGTGGAGTTGGTAATGAGAAGTCATTTTCGAAGCCTCTGCCTTGTGGACGAGCTGCTCCATAAACTGGCCGATCTTTTCTGTTTCCACCTCTGTTTTCTTTAAAAAGCCTTTTTCATGCAAGGTTGAAAAACGCATGAAATCACTCACCTTGGTGCCACTGATGCCAATCCAGTAGTAGGACCAAGGTTCTTCTTCATCTGCCTTGTAGTAGGTCACCTTATTTTTGGGGAGAAGGAAGAGATCCCCGGCCTCTAGGTGGATTTCTTTTTTATTGAAGTGGAAGACTCCCTTTCCCTTGGTAATAAAATGCAGAACAAAATTGTCCCGAACGCTGGGGCCAAATTCATAGTTTTTAGGACAATCTTCGTAGCCATAAAAATCAAGGGCTAGGTCAATGGTATCAGTTTGGTATTCAGAAAAGACTAACATAGGTAAACCTCCTACCTAACATTTTACCATATATGTCCAACAAAATTCTATTTTAGTAAACGTTTACATAATGTAAGATAAAGACATGTTAAAAAAGAAAGTTATTGGAACTGAATTTAAAAATACATAGTGATATTTTTGGGGTCCAATGGAGGAAGATATGGCAATTCGTATTGAACAGAATTTGTTCTATGTAGAAAGTAAGGAACTGAGCCTCATCCTTGAAAATCGGGATGGCTACCTGATGCTCAAGCATCTGGGACGTCCGATCCCGTCTTATCATTTTTCCAATACTGTGCATGAAAAAGATCATGCCTTCTCTGGGAATCCAACACCTGACAATCGAACCTTCAGCTTGGATACCCAGCGTCAGATCTTAGGACAGCACGGGCTTGGAGATTTCCGAAAGCCGTCTATTCAAATCCAGCACGGCGCCACAGAGGTGACGGATTTCCTCTATGTCGGAGCCAATATCTACTCTGGCAGTGTCGAGGCAACTGGTCTTCCGAATCCTCACTCGGTAGATCAGGCTGAAACCTTAGCCCTGGTCTTTGAAGATGATCAAGCAGCCCTCCGGTTGACCATCTACTACACAGCCTACGAGGACCGGGCAACCATCACTAGTTTTTCAAAGATTGAAAACTGCAGTGATGAAAGCGTCGTGATCCACAAGGCGCTCAGTGTGTTGGCAGATGTCCCAGCAGGTGACTATGATGTCATCACCCTTCAAGGGGCCTATGCGAGAGAAAAAACAGTTCGCCGTCAGCAAGTGGAACAAGGAATCTTCTCCATCATCTCCAACCGTGGTGCTTCTGGACACGCCCAGACCCCAGCCCTCATCCTTGCTGAGCATGAAGTGACAGAAGATGCGGGTTCAGCCCTTGCTTTCCAACTGCTCTACAGTGGGAATTTTGAAGGATTGGTTCAAAAGAATCAACTCAATGAAGTGCGGGTTGGATTGGGAATCAATCCAGAAAACTTCTCCTGGGAGTTAGCGCCAAATCAGAGTTTTGATACGCCGGTAGCCATGATCAGCTACTCACATGAGGGATTGACTGGTCTCAGTCAAGAGAGTCAAGCATTTGTCCAAAACCATATCATTCCAACACAGTTTGCCCATAAAGAACGTCCAATTCTTATCAACAACTGGGAAGCGACCTACTTTGACTTTAAGAAAGACAAATTATTGGAGTTAGCAGATGAGGCTCAAAAAGTAGGGATCGAACTCTTTGTTCTGGATGATGGCTGGTTCGGCAATCGCTATGATGACAATCGGGCTCTCGGTGATTGGACTGTCAATGAAGAGAAATTAGGAGGAAGTCTAGCAGAATTGATCCAAGGCATCCACGACAAGGGACTTCAATTTGGCCTTTGGGTGGAGCCAGAAATGATTTCTGTTGATAGCGACCTCTATCGGGCTCATCCGGACTGGGCTATTCAAGTCCCAGGCTATGAACACACCTATTCACGGAATCAACTAGTGCTTGATTTCGCAAATAAAGAAGTAGTGGCTTATATCAAGCAGGTCTTGGATGACTTACTTGGAAATCATGAGATCGACTATATCAAATGGGACATGAACCGTAATATCACCAAACTTGGAAATGGGAAAACCTACCTTGAAACCAAGATGCAATCCCATGCTTATATCTTAGGTCTCTATGAAGTAGTTTCTTACTTAACAGAGAAGTACGAGAACATCCTCTTTGAGTCCTGCTCTGGAGGTGGTGGCCGCAACGACCTTGGTATGATGCGGTACTTCCCTCAGGTCTGGGCAAGTGACAATACGGATGCCATTGCCAGACTTCCGATCCAGTATGGTTCTAGCTACCTCTATCCTACCATTTCTATGGGGGCTCACGTATCAGCGGTTCCAAATCACCAGATGGGAAGGATGACACCGCTTGAAACGCGTGGTCATGTGGCCATGATGGGAAATCTGGGCTATGAATTGGATTTAACCAGTCTTCCGCAAGAAGAGTTGGATCGGATCGCAGCACAAGTCGCTCATTACAAAACGATTCGACCACTTGTTCAATTCGGAAAACACTACCGCTTGATCAATCCAAGCCAAGGTAGCAATCAAGCAGCCGTCCAGTTCACTTATCAAGATCGCACGGTTGTAACTTATGTACGGGTCTTATCAACGGTTGAGGAGATCGAGCCGACCCTGAAACTCAAAGGATTGGAAGAAGATGCGCTCTATCGCTTAGAAGGGACGGATCAAGTCTATTCAGGAGCTGAGCTCATGTATGCTGGCTTAACCGTCGTTCTTCCTCAGGGAGATTTCCTCAGCAAACAATATGTTTTTGTCAAAAAATAAAAGGAGACAGCCAAATGAAATGGTATAAAAAAATCGGACTTCTTGCGACTACAGGCCTAGCCTTGTTTGGGCTTGGTGCTTGCTCCAACGATGGAAAATCTGCGGATGGCACAGTGACCATCGAGTATTTCAACCAGAAAAAAGAAATGACCAAAACCTTGGAAGAAATCGCGCGTGATTTTGAAAAGGAAAATCCAAAGGTCAAGGTCAAAGTCGTCAATGTACCGAACGCTGGTGAAGTATTGAAAACACGTGTCCTCGCAGGAGATGTGCCAGATGTGGTCAATATTTACCCACAGTCCATCGAACTACAAGAATGGGCAAAAGCAGGAGTCTTCGAAGATTTGTCCAATAAAGACTATCTCAAACGTGTGAAAAATGGCTACGCTGAAAAATATGCTGTAAATGGAAAAGTCTACAACGTTCCCTTTACAGCCAACGCTTATGGAATTTACTACAACAAAGATAAATTCGAAGAATTGGGCTTGAAGGTTCCTGAAACCTGGGACGAATTTGAACAGTTAGTCAAAGACATCGTTGCCAAAGGACAAACACCATTTGGAATTGCAGGTGCAGATGCTTGGACGCTCAATGGGTATAATCAATTAGCCATTGCGACAGCAGCCGGTGGAGGAAAAGAAGCCAACCAATATCTTCGTTATTCTCAACCAAATGCCATTAAATTGTCTGATCCGATTATGAAGGATGACATCAAGGTCATGGATATCCTTCGCATTAAAGGTTCTAAGCAAAAGAACTGGGAAGGTGCAGGTTATACAGACGTTATCGGAGCCTTCGCGCGTGGGGATGTCCTCATGACACCTAATGGATCTTGGGCCATTACAGCGATCAATGAACAAAAACCGAAATTTAAGATTGGGACCTTCATGATTCCAGGGAAAGAAAAAGGACAAAGCTTAACCGTTGGTGCGGGAGACTTAGCATGGTCTATCTCAGCTACTACCAAACATCCAAAAGAAGCCAATGCCTTTGTGGAATACATGACCCGTCCAGAAGTCATGCAAAAATACTATGATGTGGACGGATCTCCAACAGCGATCGAAGGGGTCAAACAAGCAGGAGAGGATTCACCGCTTGCTGGGATGACCAAATATGCCTTTACGGATCGTCACTTGGTGTGGTTGCAACAATACTGGACCAGTGAAGCAGACTTCCATACCTTGACGATGAACTATGTCTTGACAGGTGATAAACAAGGAATGGTCAATGATTTGAATGCCTTCTTTAACCCGATGAAAGCGGATGTGGATTAGGAGTAGAGAGACGATGAAAAAAGTATTACAAAAATATTGGGCATGGGCTTTTGTGGTCATTCCCCTCTTATTACAAGCAATTTTCTTCTATGTGCCAATGTTTCAAGGAGCCTTTTACAGTTTTACCAACTGGACAGGTTTGACCTATAACTACAAATTTGTTGGCTTGAACAACTTTAAGCTCCTCTTTATGGATCCAAAATTCATGAATGCTATTGGCTTTACTGCGATCATCACGATTGCTATGGTAGTTGGTGAGATTGCCCTTGGGATCTTCATTGCGCGTGTTTTGAACTCTAAAATCAAAGGCCAAACCTTCTTCCGTGCTTGGTTCTTCTTCCCAGCTGTTTTGTCTGGTTTGACAGTGGCGTTGATCTTCAAACAAGTCTTCAACTACGGTCTACCAGCGATTGGGAATGCCCTTCATATTGAGTTTCTTCAAACCAGTCTTTTAGGGACTAAGTGGGGAGCGATCTTTGCGGCTGTCTTTGTCCTTCTTTGGCAAGGGGTGGCCATGCCTATCATTATCTTCCTAGCTGGTCTACAATCTATTCCAACTGAGATTACAGAAGCAGCCAGAATCGATGGTGCGACGAGCAAGCAAGTCTTCTGGAATATTGAATTGCCTTACTTGTTGCCAAGTGTCTCTATGGTCTTTATCCTAGCCCTAAAAGGTGGGCTTACCGCCTTTGACCAAGTCTTTGCCATGACTGGTGGGGGTCCAAACAATGCCACAACCTCACTTGGACTCTTGGTTTATAACTACGCCTTTAAAAACAACCAATTCGGTTATGCCAATGCCATTGCCGTAATCCTGTTCTTCTTGATTGTAGTGATTTCGATCATCCAATTGAGAGTATCTAAGAAATTTGGAATTTAAGAGGAGAAGCACGATGAAACAAGATGAAAGAAAAGCCTTGATTGGCAAATACATTCTATTGATTCTAGGATCGGTTCTGATTTTAGTGCCACTCCTTGCCACCCTCTTTAGTTCCTTCAAACCCACCAAGGATATCGTAGACAATTTCTTTGGATTCCCGACGAATTTCACATGGGACAACTTTAGCCGTCTCTTAGCTGATGGCATTGGAGGCTATTATTGGAACTCTGTTGTCATCACTGTCTTGTCTTTACTTGCTGTGATGATCTTTATTCCTATGGCGGCCTACTCAATCGCCCGCAATATGAGTAAAAGAAAAGCCTTTACCATCATGTACACCCTCTTGATCCTTGGGATTTTCGTACCTTTCCAAGTCATCATGATTCCGATTACGGTTATGATGAGTAAACTCGGTTTGGCTAACACCTTTGGTTTGATCTTGCTCTACTTGACCTATGCGATTCCACAGACCCTCTTTCTCTATGTAGGGTATATCAAAATCTCTATTCCAGAAAGTTTGGATGAAGCAGCAGAAATCGATGGTGCTGGTAAATTTACAACCTATTTCCGCATCATCTTCCCAATGATGAAACCGATGCATGCGACAACCATGATTATCAATGCCCTTTGGTTCTGGAATGACTTCATGTTGCCACTCCTTGTCTTGAACCGAGATTCCAAAATGTGGACCTTGCCTTTGTTCCAATACAACTACGCAGGCCAATATTTCAACGACTACGGACCAAGCTTTGCCTCTTACGTGGTCGGTATTATCAGTATCACCATTGTCTATCTCTTCTTCCAACGCCATATCATCGCAGGAATGAGCAACGGCGCAGTGAAATAAGAAATAAGATACAAAGGGACGATTCAGCTTGCTGAAAATTTCTGTAGAAAAATAGGAAATCGACGTAGTGTGCTTGCACACAAGGAGATTTATCTTTTTTCCTAAGAAATTAGTCCCGTGTTCAATTCCAGATACAAAGTAACGATTCAGCTTGCTGATTTAAATCGTATCCTAGGAAGCAATTATTTAAAAATATAAACTCAAGAAAGCCAGGTCTCTTAAGACTTGGCTTTCAAAAAAGAAAAGGAAAACAGTATGCCAATTCAAAACAAAACTATGTTAATTACTTACTCAGATAGCTTAGGAAATAACCTGAAGGATCTCTATGAAAATCTAGAGAAACATTTTGGGGATGCAGTAGGTGGGGTTCACCTCTTGCCATTTTTCCCTTCAACTGGTGACCGTGGCTTTGCGCCTGTAGACTATGACCAAGTGGATCCAGCCTTTGGAGATTGGGAAGATGTCAAACGCTTGGGCGACAAGTACTATCTTATGTTTGACTTTATGATCAATCACATTTCTCGTCAATCTAAATACTACAAGGACTACCAAGAAAAGCACGACCAAAGTGCCTACAAGGACCTCTTTCTCAACTGGGACAAGTTCTGGCCGGAGAATCGCCCAACTCAAGCAGATGTGGACTTGATTTATAAGCGCAAAGACCGAGCTCCAAAACAAGCTATCACTTTTGCGGATGGGACGATCGAGCATCTTTGGAATACCTTTGGGGAAGAGCAGATTGATCTAGACGTGACCAAGGACGTGACCATGGACTTTATTCGTAAGACCATCGAACACCTGGCAAGCAATGGCTGCGACCTCATTCGTTTGGACGCCTTTGCCTATGCGGTGAAGAAATTGGACACCAATGATTTCTTCGTGGAGCCAGACATTTGGGATTTGTTGGATAAGGTGCGCGATATGGCAGCAGGCTACGGTGCTGAGCTTCTTCCAGAGATTCATGAGCACTATTCCATCCAGTTTAAGATTGCTGACCACGATTATTATGTCTATGACTTCGCGCTTCCAATGGTGACCCTCTATAGCCTCTATAGTTCAAAAGTGGATCGCCTTTCCAAGTGGCTGAAGATGAGTCCCATGAAGCAGTTCACGACGCTGGATACCCATGATGGAATTGGAGTGGTCGATGTCAAGGATATCTTGACAGATGAAGAGATTGACTATGCTTCAAATGAGCTCTATAAGGTTGGGGCAAATGTTAAACGCAAATATTCAACAGCAGAATACAACAACTTGGACATCTACCAAATCAATTCGACCTACTATTCAGCGCTTGGAGATGACGATCGTAAGTACTTCCTAGCTCGTTTAATTCAAGCTTTTGCACCAGGTATTCCACAAGTTTATTATGTTGGATTCCTAGCCGGGAAGAATGATTTGGAACTCTTAGAAAACACCAAAGAAGGCCGCAATATCAACCGTCATTACTACAGCAATGAAGAAATTGCTCAAGAAGTGGAGCGGCCAGTCGTGCAATCCCTTCTCAAGCTCTTTAGTTTCCGGAACAACTCGCAAGCTTTTGATTTAGAAGGAAGCATTGAGGTGGTAACACCAGATGATCATACCATTGTCATCACGCGCCAAAATAAAGACCAAACTGTCACAGCAGTAGCCCGAATCGATCTTGCTGAGGGCACTTACCAAGTGACAGAAAACGGTCAAGAAATGGTGTTTTAAAAACGATTGAAGTCAGGGCGAGACAGTTTTTCTCCAATATTTTTAAAACAAAGGATTTGGCAGACCTTTCTAGTAGCCTATCTACCCGGCAAGTAGTTCTTTTGCAACTTTGACCTTGTCAGGGTCTAATCATTCAAGATCTACTTTGACCTTCGCAAATTTTGTCTCTATCTGTCTTAATAGCCTCGTATAATACTAGGAACTCTGATACAAGAAAGGATAAATATGAGGGACCTCATTCTCTACCAGGAAACATACAAGCAGTTTCATCTGCGAAATGATTTTATTTCTTATATCTTTATGATTTCCCATGATGGGAAGTTGCTCCATCTTTATTATGGTCCGACCTTGCCAGAAGGGGATTATCGTCATTTGGTGGAAATGAAGCACCGTCCGATGACCACTTACCGGCAAGAAGGGGATCTTCTGTATTCACTCGAACACTTGCAGCAAGAATTTCCAGAGTATGGGGCGACAGATTTTCGCCATCCTGCCTTAGAACTGTCTTTTGAAAATGGTTCTCGGCTGACAGATTTTATCTATAAAGATCATGTGATTTTAAAGGGAAAACCAAGATTAGAAGGTTTACCAGCAACTTATGTTGAAAACGAGGATGAATGCCAGACCTTGCAAGTGAATCTGATCGATTCGGTGTCGGGTGTGGAAGTGACTATTCAGTATAGTATTTTCCGAGACTTCCCTGTGATAACGAGAAGTCACCTGATTAACAATCAAGGCTCAAGGCCCCTTTCCATTGAAGGAGTCACCAGTCTTTCGTTAGACCTACCTGATCGAAACTATGAAATGATACAGCTTTCTGGAGCATGGGCTCGTGAAAGGCACATTCATTCCACCTTGTTACGTCAAGGAATCCAATCGATTGAATCAACCCGTGGAATCTCTAGTCATCTGCACAATCCTTTCATTGCTCTGAAACGGCCTGAAACCACCGAGAATCAGGGGGAGGTTATTGGACTCAGCCTGATTTACTCAGGAAATTTCCTTCTTCAAGCAGAAGTGGATACTTTCGATGTCACCCGACTTCAAGTGGGAATCAATCCCTTCCAATTTTGTTGGAAATTAGACCCTGGTGTTAGCTTTACAAGTCCAGAAGCAGTTCTAGTATATAGTAGAAATGGTTTAAACGATATGAGTCAAACTTTCCATCGTCTTTATCGTACCCGTCTAGCTAGGGGAGAATGGCGAGATAAGGAGCGGCCGATTCTACTCAATAATTGGGAAGCAACTTACTTTGATTTTGATCAGGAAAAACTGCTCAGGATTGCGCAAAATGCCAAAGAAGTTGGCGTCGAACTATTTGTGTTGGATGACGGCTGGTTTGGAAAACGAACCAATGATCGAACGGGTCTTGGAGATTGGGTTGCCAATCGCGAACGATTTCCAGATACCATCGGGACTTTATCAGAGAAAATTCATGATATGGGCTTGAAATTCGGCCTTTGGTTTGAACCGGAAATGGTCAACAAAGATAGCGATCTTTATCGTACACATCCGGACTGGATCCTAGAAGTAGCAGGTCATTCACCACGTCATGGACGAAATCAATTTGTCTTAGATTTTAGCCGTGAAGAAGTAGTAGATGCCATTTATGAGCAAATGGCACGGGTGATTGAAGAGACAAAATTAGACTATATTAAGTGGGATATGAACCGTCCGCTCACAGATGTCTTTTCTAAATCCTTGGCTCCAGACCAGCAAGGAGAAGTGTTTCATCGTTATGTTCTTGGATTATACCACTTATATGATCGTTTAACGACAGCATTCCCTTCTATTCTCTTTGAATCTTGCGCTTCAGGAGGCGGTAGATTTGATCCAGGTTTGCTTTATTATGCACCCCAAACGTGGACCAGTGACGATACAGATGCCGTTGAACGGCTTAAGATCCAATACGGAACCAGTCTAGTTTATCCACTCTCGACGATGGGAGCACATGTGTCCATTGTCCCTAATCACCAAACCAATCGGATCACACCGCTTACGACAAGGGGAAATGTCGCTTATTTTGGGGTCTTTGGTTATGAGTTGGATCTAGCTGAGCTGACGCAGGCTGAGAAGGAAATCGTAAAAGAACAAATTGACTTTTACAAAAAAGAGCGATCCCTGATTCATCAAGGAAATTTCTACCGTTTGCGCTCTCCTTTTGACTCAAATCAAGTCGTATGGTCGGTTGTCAGTCAAAATCGTTCCCGAGTGATTCTGGCTCAGTATAAGCTATTAAACGAAGTGAACCGTGCCTATGATCGTGTGTATCTTCAAGGACTGAATGCAGACGCCCTCTATGAAGTGGATGGGAAACAGTATAGTGGTGCGGAACTGATGTTAGCAGGCTTTAGCCTTTCAGACGCTTCCTGTGGCCAGCCTTTAGATCAAGAGAAACTGAGTTGTGATTTTGACTCTCACATTTGGGTTTTTGAAGAAGTAAAATAATCAGAAAAAGCGAGTATCTATTGATAGGATGCCTCTTAAGTAGACAGGGTAAATGACCAAAATCTACTTAAGAGGTCTTTTTATGACGAATAACTGAAACCGTTTACAAAACTATAAAACAATGGTACAATATCTATTGAAAGAAAGGAGGTCGCTTTATGAAAAAAATCATTTATCCATCTGCGGCCCTATTAACGGCTTTTGCTCTATTATCCGTTCAAACAGCAAAAGCAGACACAGCTCAAGCGTCGGATCAAGCCAATGAACCGGCAGCAACAGTAGAAGAGGTGGTGGCTTCTCCAAGTCCAGAAACCACCACAGAAAATCAGGGAGAAGTGACCGAAACGCCGACTTCAACAGACCGTGCAGCTGTCCCTGCTACCTCCCCAACGGTAACATCGACAGAGACGGCATCTCCTGAAGTGGAAAAACTGATTGAAAACATGCCACTCAAACAAAAAGTGACTCAAATGATCATGCCGGACTTCCGTAAGTGGCAGGAGGCTAATCAGGAATCGCCACAGGATCTCACCAAGGTCAATGCTGAAGTAGCAGATGCAATTGATAAATATGATTTTGGAGGCGTCATTCTTTTTGCTGAAAACGTCAAAGAGACCAAGCAAACTCTGGCTCTGACGCAAGATATGCAAAAGGCAGCGATTGAAAACAAAGCCAATAACGGGAAGATTCCGCTCTTGTTAGCCATCGACCAAGAAGGAGGGATCGTCTACCGCTTGGGTACGGGTACAGCCCTTCCTGGTAGTATGGCTATAGGGGCTACCAATGATCCCAAACTAGCGAAAGAAGCCGGTCAAATCATCGGTCGGGAGCTTTCTGCACTAGGCTTGAATGTGGATTTCGCTCCGGTTCTAGATACCAATAACAATCCTCAAAACCCTGTGATTGGTCTTCGTTCCTTCTCATCTGACCCGAATCGGGTTGCCTACTTGGGTATTCCGATGATGAAAGGAATTCAAGACTACAATGTGGCTGTGGCAGCCAAGCATTTCCCAGGTCATGGAGATACAGCGGTCGATTCGCATACGGGTCTCCCATTGGTGGATAAATCTCTTGCCGAACTTGAAAAATTGGAACTCCTTCCATTCAAAAAAGCTATGGATGAAGGGGTCGACCTCTTGATGACAGCTCATATCCAGTACCCGCAGATTGAAAAAGATCAGGTCGTGTCAAAAGAAACAGGTGAGAAAATCTATGTTCCAGCGACTCTCTCTGATGATATTTTAACGGGCTTGGTACGGAAGAAATACGGCTATAAGGGCGTGATTGTCTCCGATGCCATGGGAATGGATGCTATCGCTAAGAACTTCGGTGAGGTGGAAGCTGTGAAGATGGCCATCAAAGCAGGAGTTGACCTGGTCTTGATGCCAACGACCCTTCGCAGCAAAGCCGATTTGACCAAGATTGATACCATTGTCAATGCAGTGGTAGATGCGGTCCAAACCGGTGACATCTCAGAAGAACGCTTAAATGAGTCGGTTCGCCGGATCCTTACCCTCAAAGAAAAACGTGGGGTCCTGAATTTTGATCCAAGTGCTCGGACAGCTGAAAAAGCAGAGGAAGCAGTCGGATCTAGCCTCAATCGTGACTTGGAACGCAAGATTGCAGCGGCAGCGGTGACGGTTGTAAAAAATGAAGACAATACCTTGCCATTTAAGGTACAAACAGGGGACCATGTCTTACTCTTAGGAGCTTTTGAAAATGAAGTCCCTGGACTCGATTTAGGCATGCGTCGCTTAATTGCTGACGGAGTGCTTCCAAAAGATACCTCCTTTGTGGCCAAGAACTTCACTAAGGAATCCACCCTTGATAGTCTAAAAGAAGACCTAGAGAAAGCAACTCACATCGTAGTCATTTCAGAGATTGGATATGAAGGGCAACTGGATAAAGATTTCTGGCGGACCAAGATCCCAACAGAGATCGTCAATTATGCCAATACCAATCATAAGAAGGCAGCTGTCCTTTCTATCTCTAAACCTTATGATGTAGCCAACTATCCAGCAGCCAAAGCCATTTTGGCAGTCTATGGAAATAAGGGAATGGATCCAACGGAATCCCTCAAACCAGACAATGCATTTGGTCCTAATATTCCTGCAGGAGTGGAAGTCATCTTCAATGGCAAGGAACATCTAGGTACCTTACCGGTGGATATTCCAAAAATTGTGGATGGAAAAATGTCGGAAACAGAGTACGCCTACCGCATTGGCCATGGTCTCTTCTATCCAGCACCTGCTCCATTGCCAACACCAGAAACCCAAGTTCCAACTTCACCAGTTCAAGATCCAACCCATCAGACACAACCAGTAGAGGTTGGTCACACTGGAACACAGGTTCTTGTTAGCAAGCAAGAAAAGGTGAGCCCTCTTGATGGTCCACAAGTCACTCCGATTTCTGTATCACATGACACTGCTCAGGCTCCTGCAAGTGTATCTGCTAGTCCTGCCTCATCGGTATTGCCAAAGACTGGTCAAACAGGGAACCTCCTATCCCTTATGGGTGTCAGCCTCTTAACCTTCCTTGGATCTTTTGTCTATCCAAGAAAGAAACACTAATGAATGAAGAATCTCAATTGGGTCTCTCCCAATTGAGATTTTTTGGTAAAAGTTTACTAAAATTAGCTCAAAAAAGCAAGAAAGAAATAGAAGTTATGATCGGACGAAAAACCTTTGTTATAGCCTTTTCGAACATAAAATAAAAAATAAATAAAATTTTACTAAAAATACTTGAAATTTTACTTCTTATCAGATATAATACAAGTATAAAAACGTTTACAAAACTAAAGGAGTTTCTCATGACGACAACAATCACATCTCAAGATTTACAAGCAAAATTCCAGGCTGTCTTTGGGGAAAAGGCTGACCACACTTTCTTCTCACCAGGACGGATTAATCTGATTGGTGAACACACTGACTATAATGGTGGCCATGTCTTCCCAGCAGCCATTACACTTGGTACCTACGGAGCTGCAAGAAAGCGTGAGGATAAGGTCTTGCGTTTCTTCTCAGGAAACTTTGAAGACAAGGGGATCATTGAAGTTCCGCTTGAAAACCTCCACTTTGAACAAGAGCACAACTGGACCAACTATCCAAAAGGCGTGCTCCACTTCTTGCAAGAAGCGGGTCATGTCATTGATAGCGGTATGGATGTCTATGTTTATGGCAATATTCCAAATGGATCCGGTCTTTCTTCTTCAGCTTCCCTTGAGCTCTTGATTGGCGTCATCGCTGAGAAACTATATGATCTTCACTTAGATCGTCTAGATCTGGTCAAGATCGGGAAACAAACCGAAAATCACTTCATCGGAGTTAACTCTGGGATCATGGACCAATTTGCCATCGGTATGGGAGCTGATCAACGGGCTATTTATCTCGATACCAACACCCTAGAGTATGATTTGGTACCGCTGGACCTCAAAGACAATGTCGTGGTCATCATGAACACCAACAAACGCCGGGAATTAGCGGATTCAAAATACAATGAACGTCGTTCAGAATGTGAAACCGCCGTCTCTGAACTCCAAGAAAAACTGGACCTCCAAACCTTAGGGGAATTGGATCTCTGGGCTTTTGATGCCTACAGCTACTTGATCAAGGATGAAAATCGCATCAAACGAGCTCGCCATGCTGTACTTGAAAATCAACGGACTCTCCAAGCTCGTAAGGCACTTGAAGCAGGTGATTTGGAAGGCTTTGGCCGTCTCATGAACGCTTCCCACGTATCATTGGAGCATGACTACGAAGTGACAGGTCTAGAATTGGATACCTTGGTGCATACAGCCTGGGAACAAGAAGGCGTCTTGGGCGCTCGTATGACAGGAGCAGGCTTTGGTGGTTGCGCCATCGCCCTTGTAAACAAAGATAAGGTTGAAGCCTTTAAAGAAGCTGTTGGCAAACGCTATGAAGAAGTCGTTGGCTATGCGCCTAGCTTTTATATTGCAGAAGTTGCGGCAGGAACACGGGTTTTAGACTAGGTAATAATAATGGAAGCTGTAATATTTGATTTAGATGGCTTATTAGCCGATACTGAAATCATTTCTCTAAAAGTTTATCAAGAATTGCTTAGAGATTTTGGAATTCCTTTCACAGAAGAAACTTATTCTAGAGACTACAGTGGACATAGGGAAGAGGAGAATGTTCAACGATTTTTGGATACCTATGATTTACCATGGAACTTTGACCAATCCTTGGCTAGAGTTTATGAACTAGAAGGTCGAATCTTAGCCCAAGGTGTTCATTTAAAAAAAGGTGCTAAAAATTTGCTTACTTTTTTGAAAACAGAGGGCATTCCAATCGCCCTAGCAACTTCAAGTGTTGAATCTCGGGCTAGAATGATCTTGGATAGCAATGGGGTACTGTCCCTATTTGACCATTTAGTTTTTGCAAAAGATGTCAAACGAAGTAAACCTTACCCAGATATATTTTTAAAGGCTTGTAGTGATTTGAATGCTTTACCAGAGAATTGCTTAGTGCTAGAGGATAGTGAAGCAGGGATTGAAGCAGCCTATCGGGCTGGAATCCCAGTCATATGTGTTCCAGATTTAAAAGTACCAGCACAGTCTTTCTTAACTAAAGCAGAACAAGTTTTCCAGGATTTGGATGCTGTTAGAGACTATTTAAAACGTAAGAAGGAGAATCAATGAATCAGGGAATTTTGGATGCATTTGTCACAGCCGTCATTGCGGCGAGTGACTACGAAGAGATGGATCGGATTTATCTAAAAAATCGCGTCATGAGTCGCGTCGGAGAAGAAGGGCTAGACGCTCCAGCCCAAAATGAAGACTTGATTGCGCTCAAAGATCAGCTGGTAGAGATTGCTGTTGCGAATAATAAGATCCAAGACAGCATGGCCGCCAAGGACAGCTTGGGAGCGGAGTTGATGGATTGGATCACCCCTAGCCCTAGTCAGGTCAACTATCGTTTCTGGGAGACCTACCGTCAGTCCAAGGAAGACGCGATTGCTGATTTCTATGCTCTCTCTAAGTGCAATGATTACATCAAGGTCAAAGCGATTGCGCAAAACATTGCCTTTGAGGCTGAAACTCCCTACGGTTCTCTCGAAATCACCATCAATCTGTCAAAACCTGAAAAAGATCCTAAAGACATTGCAGCAGCCAAGCTTGCCAAAGCCAGTCATTATCCAGCCTGCCAATTGTGCTTTGAAAATGAAGGCTATCAAGGTCGCCTAGACCATCCAGCCCGGGCCAATCATCGGATCATCCGCTTTGATATGGACGGTCATGATTGGGGCTTCCAGTATTCCCCTTATGCCTACTTCAATGAACACTGCATTTTCCTTGATAGCCAGCATGTGCCCATGGCCATTAGTCGCAAGACCTTTGAGCGACTCTTGACCATTGTCGAGACTTTTCCAGGCTATTTTGCGGGCTCCAATGCAGATCTTCCCATTGTAGGGGGATCCATCCTGACTCATGACCATTACCAAGGCGGACGCCACACCTTCCCTATGGAGCTAGCTCCTGTTGAGGAAAGCTTTACCATTCCGGGATTTGAAGAGGTGTCACTAGGAATTGTCAACTGGCCCATGTCGGTTCTCCGGTTGCAATCAGATAACAAGGCGCAATTGATTGCTCTGGCAGACCATATCCTTACAGTCTGGCGTGGCTACTCGGATCCAGCTGTTCAAGTCTTAGCGGCATCCGACGGTCAGCCCCACCATACCATTACCCCCATTGCACGGATTCGTGATGGGCATTATGAACTGGACTTGGTGCTACGTGACAATCAAACCTCACCAGAGCATCCCGATGGCATTTATCACCCACATGCGGATGTGCAACACATTAAAAAAGAAAATATCGGCCTGATCGAAGTCATGGGCTTGGCCATTTTGCCACCTCGACTCAAGGAAGAGCTCAAGCAGGTTCAAGACTATCTGCTTGGTCGTGAAAGCACTGTGGCGACCTACCACCAGCCTTGGGCGGATGACTTGAAAGCTACTCACCCAGCTATTACAGACGAAGCAGGGGCAGAGGCCCTTGTCCGTGAATCGGTTGGCCAGATCTTTGCGCGTGTGCTGGAAGATGCTGGAGTCTACAAGAGAACAGCAGAAGGACAAGCTGCCTTTAGACGCTTTGTTGCGACACTTTAAGTGTGGAGAAGAGGCAGAAATTTGGTACAATAAGAGAGAAGACAAAGAAGCGAAAGGAAAACAAATGGCAATACTCGTACTCGGAGGAGCTGGCTATATCGGTTCCCACATGGTGGACCGTTTGGTCAATGAAGGACAGGAAAAAGTCGTCGTGGTCGATAGCCTGGTCACAGGTCACCGTGCAGCGGTGCATCCAGATGCCGTCTTTTACCAAGGAGACCTGGCGGACCAAGACTTTATGCGCACTGTTTTTAAGGAACATGCAGATATCGATGCGGTCATCCACTTTGCGGCTTACTCACTAGTCGCGGAATCCATGGCCGATCCATTGAAATATTTTGATAACAATACAGCAGGCATGGTCAAACTCTTGGAAGTCATGCATGAATGTGGGGTCCACTACATCGTCTTTTCTTCAACTGCTGCCACTTACGGCATTCCAGAAGAAATTCCGATTCTTGAGACCACTCCACAAAAACCGATCAACCCTTATGGGGAAAGCAAGCTCATGATGGAAACCATTATGCGCTGGGCCGATCAAGCCTACGGCATCAAGTATGTGCCTCTTCGTTACTTTAATGTAGCAGGTGCTAAGCCAGATGGATCTATCGGAGAAGACCATGGACCAGAGACCCATCTCTTGCCGATCGTCTTACAAGTGGCCCAAGGCAAACGCGAAAAGATCTCTATTTTTGGAGATGACTACCAGACACCAGATGGCACCAATGTTCGGGACTATGTCCATCCATTTGACTTGGCAGATGCCCATCTTTTAGCAGTGGAGTATCTCCGAAAAGGGAATGAATCGACCGCCTTTAATCTGGGCTCATCGACTGGATTCTCCAATCTTCAAATCGTTGAAGCAGCTCGCAAGGTGACGGGACATCCGATTCCACTTGAGATGGCTGATCGCAGACCAGGTGATCCAGATACCTTGATCGCATCATCTGAGAAGGCGCGTGCCATCCTCGGCTGGCAACCAAAATTTGACAATATCGAAACCATCATCCAAACAGCCTGGGCTTGGCATTCTAGCCACCCAGACGGCTACAATGATCGATAAGGAGAGGATTGTGAACATCATTTTGAGGCTTTTCTGATAACATCTATATCTACAGTTGATCTTGCTACAGGACTCATTTCAGACGTCAGTCATTTCCCTAATCATCAAAAAGTGAGGTATTCAAGATGAATAAAACCACAAAAATGTTAGCCGTCTTCTTGACAGCGGGTTTTCTTTTAGTTGGTTGCGCACAAAAAGAGAGTACAAAATCTACTAGTCCATCGTCCACTAGGGCGACTAGTAAAGCAACAAGCAAATCATCCGCTAAAGAAAAGACAAAAGAGTCATCAACTGATGAAAGCAAAAAAGAAGATGCACTAGCAGGTGCACAAAAAACCGTTCTTGAAACGAGTGATGAAGCAGGTAAGTCCACTGTAACCTTGTATTACAAGGGAGATACCTTGTTATTACAAGAAAAAGTTGATGATTACGACGTCTCAAAAGTGCCTGGTGAGAACCCTCTTGAAACCATGAAAGAAGCCGTCGCTAAGAGCCAAGAAAAATTCAAAGATCTGATGGGCCATGGATTTGAACTAACATCAGAATACAAGGACGGAATCTTTTATATCCGCAATACTATTGATTACACAAAAATCGATTTTAATAAATTAAAAGAAATCGTACCAGGCTTCAATCCCCTAGATGACAAAACAGTCAGTTATTCAGTAACGAAAGACAGTCTTATCAAGGGCGGAATGGTCGAAAAATAAACAAAAAGAGAGCAGCTCAGTTTGCTGCTCTTTTTGTTTTAGTATGAATTCATGGCCATATTTTGGTAAAATAGGATTTAAACAAAAGTGAGTTTAAAGAATGATTGGCAAAGGAATAAAGAAAATCCTTAAACTAAATTCTATTCATATATTTTAAATAGTAAGGCGGTTGTAAAATGACGAAAGCCCTATATATTCAAATAATATTCACCTTCACAGCTTTTTTTGGCTTCCTCCTTTTAATATATTTTGGGAACTATATACCAGTTTACACCAACTACAAGATATAGTATTTCCAATAATATCAAAAAAGACGACTTCCTTTCGGAAATCGTCTTTTATTGTTAGATGTTCTCTGAAAAGGGCAGGGATTTAATATAATTTTCAATCCATTTCCAATCAACTTCTTTATTGTTGTTTACCGGTAAAAATAATTGTGTGGTTTTGATTAAATCCATCTTAAATGCCCGTCCATACGAATACCTATATCTTTCTTTATTAAGTAAGGTTTGGACAAACAGACCAGTGTATTTGTCTAACCATTTAGCTCTAATTACAACAATGTGGTCGCCTGCAACAAAGCGATTAGGTTGATAGGAAATCGTTGAGGTTGTATCTCCTACGACAAGAGCATTTCCTTCTTCAACACCACTTTCTTCATCTTTAGAAACCCATCCATCTACGGAATTGTTTAACTCTGTTCTACTGACAAATGGCAATTTACTTGGTTTTCGATTTTTAGAAAAATCCATATCAATTTTTGCATGGGCTTTAGCTTTGTATATCTCAATACCTAGTTCTTCTAATGTAAATGAACCCCAGTTTTGGGAAGAAATATCAGCATAAGTGTTTCTTTTAGTTTTAGGCAGTTTATACTTTAGTGATTTGATGAAGTTTTCCATAAAATCCCAATCTGGTATAAAACCAGAATCTGAGAATCGTTTACTTACATCAAGAATGGGTTCTCCATTGGCATCTTTTTGAATAGGAAGTTTTAATTTGGAGTATTTCATTCTTTTTGGACGCCATTTCCGTCCGTACCCCCATCTGTATCTGTCGTGCATTATGACTGTCGCAACGAATAATGCTGTAAATTCATTGAAATCACCGTCAATACGATATAAGGGATTAACATCATGGCTACAAGTAAATGGTTTATCTTGGTAATAAGCGTAACCAACAGAACCATTATTAGTAACACAGAGAGCGTGTGGTGCGAATAATTTAACATCTAATTCTTGATTAGGTTCATCTCCTGTTTTAGAAGCTGATTCAATCTCTTCTATTGTGAAATAATCTGTCACTCCATTATTCTTATCAGTTGCTCCTATAAATGGAATAGTTCCTTCTCCGCTTGATTCAGGTTTCTTATTATAAAAACCATTTTCCATGCGAAACACTTTTGGAAAATCAAAAAATTCCCAATCTTGAGTATCAATCATCGCCATATTCTCCTTCTTTTACTAAGAAAGATAGATAGTGATTTATAGTTTGTTGAAAATCATTAGAATTAAGTGTAGAATAATCAGTTTCCATATAGGCTTCAGCAAGCCATTCGTCTTCATAGCTGACCTTCTTCATAACAGACATCCCAGCTACTTCACGTTTATTTCTGTACAACGATAGCCACTTAGATTTTTCCTGTTCCCATAAGCTATCTTCGTTATCATCTACCCTCTCAACACGACCTAAACCTTTCCTTTTGATAAATTTATCATCTTTAAAGTATCCAAAGAAAGTATCCTTATCGGACTTAGCATGATTTTGAGACAAATCAAATATCATGCAACAAGCTACAGCAGAAGCACCTGGATAGAATATTTCGTCAGGCAGAGAAAAAACAGCCTCTAAAGTATATTTATCAAGCAGTTTTTTCTTAAGCGATTTAGTTTCTTTGCTGTTGCCAATAGCAGCTTGCATTGGGAGTAAAACAGCAATTTTAGCTGTCTTATTTTTAATAGCCTCATCTTTACCTTGTCCAGTTACTTGACGTGCTACCCATTCAACAAAGTGAAGTCCTTTTGAAGGGTCTTGAGTCACCTTTGAAGACCATTTTTTGACATAATCAGGATCACAACTTTTTTTGGTCGCATTATATGGTGGATTCATAAGTACAACGTCTACATTAGCATCTGTAATCCACTTACCCTTATTAAACATGGAAGCTTGAATAATATTTGAGTTTCCATCACCGTGTATCAACATATTTGTAGATGACAGACCAAATGCTCCATCTTCATATTCTATACCAAAAATTTGATTCTTTCTAACAGCATCACGTTGATCCTCAGTATCACAATCATCCATAGCATCTGTCATAGCACGTACTAAAAAAGCACCACTCCCGCAACATGGGTCAAGTACACGAGAATTTTTATTAACATTTACAATCTTACTCATAAAATCACAGATATGGTCTGGTGTAAAAGCCTGATTCTTATCTGACTTCCCTACATATTTATTAAAAGTCGTAAAGAAAAGATTTAATAAATCCTGACCTGCTGTATTTTTATCATTGATATAAGGGATAATATTGTTATCTATATAGGCTAATAAAGCTTTTAATTCTTGATAACTCAAGCTGGTTACATCTTGGTCTTCTAAGACTTTATTATTAAGTATTGCTAACTTTCCTACTTTATTTAAATCTCCGCCTTGAGATAGTAATCCCTCTAAAATATTTTTGATACTTTTTAGGATAACTTGTTCGGGAGACAGGTCGTTTCCATTCGTATCTTTTGTTGCTTTTATCCCTTCATAAACTAGTCCATTTTTAAGAGCAAGTAAACATGTTCCAACAAATTGACTTCGCAATTTTTCATTTATACCATCAGAATGCAGTAGTTCATTCAGTGTTTTAATTGAATCCACCACTTTTAGTTTATCGTTTACTTTGCCAAAACATAACTCTTCATATTCCTCAAAAGATAGAATATTTGTCAGCTCATTATTCATGTGCTCATCGTCTATAATGACTGATTGACCATACCATGTCCAAACATCGTTGCCCTCTGTTTCTGCTAAAATTGCTACAATTTTCCTGTCAGAATATGCTTTTTCGTATTTTACATACTCTTGTAGTTGCTGTTGAATTTCAGCTTTATCCCAATTATCAAATCTGTTTTTAGTTTCAACTAAAATAGCCAACCGGTCATTCTCAAAACGAATATCTAAGTAGTTATGTTTTTTCTTTGAATTACTATTTCTGTATTCAGAAATAGATTTACCAACAGATTTCAAAGCTTTAGAGTAACTAAACTCGCCATTTTCAAGATTAGAAGAATAAAAATCTCTACCAATTTTATCAATAATTTCAAAACACCTCATTATTGCACCTCGAAATTATTGATAAAATAAATAGCTTCTTCATAAATACATAAAAAAGCCTGTTTTAGAGGTTGACAAAAAAGACCGTCACTTACATAATCAGCGGTAGCTGGTAGCTGGTAGCTGGTAGCTGGTAGCTGGTAGCTGTATTGCGTTCATACCAATCATTTCCTTTACTTTTTGATAGTTCTATTATATCAAAAAAGGCAGTCTTTTGTCTAGTAGTTTATTACACAAACTGTTGACAATTATGTTTTATAGTGCTATAATAGATTTCAAGATAAAGGAGTACCAGTTATGAAGTTTGAATTTAAGTCATTATTTGATTTACAATCTGCTTTTCCTGACGAGCAATCATGTATTGACCATTTGGAAAATATGATTTGGGGCGATGTGATTATCAGCCCTTTTGATGCTACTTCAAAAGTCTATAAATGTAAAGGGAACAAATACCGTTGCAAGAATACTGGTAAATACTTCAATGTCAAGACAGGTACTCTCTTTGACAATACTAAAATTGAATTGCGTAAATGGTTCATGGCGATTTGGCTTGTCACTTCTCATAAAAAAGGTATCTCCTCTGTTCAGCTTTCTAAGGATATAGGGGTTACACAAAAGACAGCGTGGTTTATGCTAGAGCGTATTCGTAAATGCTTCGGTTCTGAAAATGACAACGACCTTGATAATGTGGTAGAAGTTGATGAGACATATATTGGTGGCAAAAATAAAAACCGTCATAACTCTAAGAAAGTCAAAAATGCACAAGGTCGTTCCTTGAAAGATAAATCAGCAGTTGTCGGTATGGTACAACGTCAAGGTAAAGTCAATGCTCACCACGTTCCTGATACAAAGACAAAAACATTGACGGAACAAATCGTAAAATACGTGAAAGAAACTGCTCAGCTTTACACAGATGAATGGCTGGGTTATAATAAAGTGGCAAAAATGTATCAACACGACTATGTTAATCATGGTGCAAGAGAGTATGTCGTAGGTGATGTTTATACAAATACCATTGAAGGATTTTGGGCTGGTTTGAAACGAGGGGTTTTAGGTATCTACCACTCATGGTCTAAGAAGCATCTTCAAGATTATGTGGATGAATTTGTTTTTCGATACAACACTCGTGATTATTCTGACACTCAACGTTTTAATCTCTTGCTCTCTAGCGCTAGCGTTCGTACAAAATACAAGGAGTTAATCTATGGTTACTAATGCACAGACTGACCTACATTTTGAACTAGAGCGTACTATCTCTCGTAGGGTAGATAGCAAGTTAATTCCCTATCAGGTCAGTATCTCTGATAGTTTTTACGAGAAATACACAAAACTCTGGAAAAAGAAATTTTCAGTAGATTTTGTTATTGAACACCGTCCATTTTACGCTCAACTAACCAAAAATTGTATCTATGATACCTTGGAAAAGGTGGATAGGAAAAGTTTATCCAAGCACTTGGCAGAACTAGAAGCATTGGTGGATATTTCTGAAACCAAAGAAGATTTTTATATGTACTTTGAAAAGAAGTATACGAAACCCTTACCTGATTTTAGTGATTACATGAATCAGAAGAAAAAGGAATTATCTGAGTTTGATAAAAAACTGTGGATAGCATTACATTTTAACCCTAAAGAGAGTAAGAAGGGAGATAGCCAATGACAACTTGGTATGATTACATGGTTCGTGCTAGCGAGCATTCCCAAAAAGATGGCGATTTATGGTTTCGTTACCTCTATAAGGTTATTCAGGACGAGGAGACTAAGTTAAGTTCTGATGATGTGGAGCAGTTGTTGAAAAATCCGACCTTAACTCCTTTTCAAAAGATAACGCTACAAGATGCCTTGACAGATGGCACTCATACCAGAGAGCATGTCTTACAAGCAAATCGTAAAAGTCAGCCAAAGGATATTCTAAAGCTGTTTAGAGAGGGAAATTATGGATAAGAAAGTTTTATTTGAAGCACTCAATACAGAACTAGCCAAGGAAAATATAGACCTAGAAATTATCTGTGTTGGTGGTTTTGTTCTGGAGTATTACAATCTACGAGGGACACAAGATGTCGATGCCTTTTATCAAGAAGATGCCAAAATCAGAAGCATTATTGAGAAAGTTGGTAATGATTTCGGAGTGAACGAGCCTGAAGAACTGTGGTTAAACAATAATGTTGCCAATATGAATAGAATACCACCACGCTCTATCTGTGAGAAGGCGTATAGCTATTCAAACCTGACTGTCCTTGTTCCACCACTTTCTTACATTCTTGGAATGAAATTAGAAAGCGGACGAGATAGAGACAGGCAGGATGCTGGGGACATTATTAAGCTGGTTAAAATTCGTTCCATAAAAGACGTTATTCACAAGCTCAAAGAATACGGTTTTCAACCAGACATTTCACTGATATTGGAAGTATTCGAAATAGCCTATGGTATGGAATGGTTAGCAGAATACATGACCGAACACCCAGACGAATTTAGATAAACCAAAAGACGATTTTCGCTTGGAAATCGTCTTTTTTTGTATTCTCGTAAATACTATATCTTGCGTTTGGTGTAAACAGGTATATAATTCCCTATATTTTTTATTCTATAAAAGGGAGAAGAATATCCAGAAATATTCAACTATGCAAGTTATTGGAGAAGTGGTTAAACATAGTTATTTAAATGGTTCGGATTTAGCTGCCTTACCAGTTGTTGAATATGTGGTAGAAGGAAAAATATATCAAAAACGTTTCTCTTATTCAACTTTTGAAACAACAACTTCGAAAAAAGCGAAAGCTGACGTATTTGATACAAAATTTATCAGAAGTCCCTATCATGTATTAGATTTAAAAAATATTTTTCCAATTGGTTCTAAAATGACGGTATGGTGCAATCCCCAGAAACCTAAACAAGGCTTCGTTGAAAGGTATCCAGGTCATGACAGAATCTTACGATTACATATCATTATTTTTGGTACTCTCTATATATTATTGATTGTGATAGTTACTTTTTTCTATGTCATATAACGGAATAAGAGAATGCAGTTTACTTCCAATTTGAGGAAGAACTTTTAGGAGGCCCTTGCTTTATTCCAACTGAAGAACTATATAAATTAGTGATTGAGTAGAAAAAGTAGTGGGACAGATAGTTTTCCAGTAATTATCAAAGAATTCGATGTCAATAAAAAAACTACTATTTCGAAAAAATACGGTGAGAGGTTTGAAATCGTGAAAAACAAAATTCATTACATTACAAAACTTGAATTGCAAGATCGATTGCCTTTCAGTGGCTTTGTAGCAATTTTTGATGGGAAGCAGATCCAAAACAAAGAAGAGCTATTTCATTTTTTTGAAAAAATTGTCGGCCTTCCCGATGCGAATAATTGGTCGTCTATTACGGATTGGCTAACGGACCTCTCATGGATAAAAGCTGAAACATGCACCTTTATTTTTGAAAATTATGATAGTTTCTTAAAAGATGACTTATCTTCTAAAGTCTTATTTTTAGAAATTTTGGAAGAAGATGTTCTTCCTTGGTGGGAAAGTGATGTTGAAAAACATGTTGTTGGCAGTAAGGTCAAGAGTTTTCAAGTTTACATAGTGGAAAATTAAAAAATGGGAAAATTTTTATGGAGCTGTTTTATGGTAACAAATTGGATGTTCATCCTTATCAAAAAGATAAATCTCTATTCCCTGAACGAATAGCAATTGGTGATGATGGTTCAATTGGGTTTATTGAAGATCACTATCAACCATTTAATAGAATACGGTAGCATATGATTAGAAAATTTACAGAGAAGCTGATCAAGTTTTATTACCAAATCCATGGCCAATAGACTGGATAGTTGATATATGAATTGTACCAAGTTAAGGTTTTGAATTATGAAAAATAAATATAAGAAACATACAGACAAATTACAAGATTTAATTGACTTAGAATATCCAAGTCAGAAGTTATACCCGGGAATTATACAGGATATATATAACTTAACTAAGAGTATAGGAAGAGGAGAAAATCTCGGCGATATTAGTTTTTTTAGTTTAGCAAGAAGATTTGTGGATGAAACAATGGATTATAAAAGCGAAATTTTAGTAGTCTTAAAACAATTAGAGAAAGAGTTAAAAAAAGAGAATTGATGGACAATAGATTAATTGATTTGATAACGAAACTAAGAATTGATTCCAATTGCTGAAAAACAGTGGATCGAATCTGAAGGTAAACTTCCAGATGATTATGTATCGCCGCTTAAGTAAGGAAGGTATAAAATGAAACCAACAAAACTTGAATGGGAAGATGTTACCCAATTTGAGGAAATTGAAGGATATGGAAAATCCATTTGGAAAAATGAGGACAAATATTATTTAGTTTTAGAAGAAGGCACCGTGGCTTCTTGGTTAGTGGTCTATGAACTCCCACAAGAATTATTTGCTCTATTAGAGAGTGGAGAGAGAACGTTCCAAGAAGTTTCCTGGAAAGTTCAAAATGACTGTTGGCCACCGACGGAAGAAGAAAAGAAAGCTAGTGAGAAACGATTCATAGAAGAGAGTCCCACATCATTAATTGATATACCTGAAACTAGAGAATTATTTACTCAGGAAGAGCTTAAAAGATTAATTCCGATTGCTGAGCAAATGTGGATTGACTGGAGAGGGAAACTTCCAGATGATTATGTATCACCGCTTAAATAAGGAAGGTATAAAATGAAACCAACAAGACTACAATGAGAAGAAGTTAGTAAGTTTGAGGAAATAAAAGGTTATGGTCAACATGTTTGGCGACATCATGAGAAATATTTTTTTGTTACAGATGAAGGGGGAATAGCTGAACAGAGGGTAGTCTATGAATTACCATTAGAACTATTTCAATCACCCTACCAAGTTTTTCTGAGTTACTTGAAAAGTCTAACTTAATTTGACAATTTAGGCAATAAAGAAATCCTAGACAAGCTTTTGAGCTATTCTGAAGACTTGAAATACCACTATAATCTCTATCAGCTCTTGCTTTTTCACTTTCAGAATAAGGAACCAGAGAAATTTTTTGGACTCATTGAAGACAATATAAAGAAGGTTCATTCTCTTTTTCAGACTGTCTTTAAAACATTTCTAAAGGACAAAGGGAAAATCATCAATGACCTTCAGTTATCCTATTCCAACGCAAAATTGGAAGCGACTAATAATCTCATCAAACTTATCAAACGCAATGCCTTTGGTTTTCGGAACTTTGAAAACTTCAAGAAGCGAATTTTCATCGCTCTGAATATCAAAAAAGAAAGGACGAAATTTGTCCTTTCTCGAGCTTAGCTTTTCTTCAACCCACTAAAGTTGACAAAGAGCCGTAGATTTTAGGTATTTACCTTGTCTACTTAAGAGGTATCATATCATCGAGATAAAGGTGATTTGTTTGTTCCTAAGAATTAGGTTTTAGGTTTGACTTGTGGCAACTTCTGGAAAAAGCTTGTCTAGGATTTTTGGAGTGATAGCTTGTCCAGGACCTTCAGCACAATAGGTGTGAATATACATAGCGGGATTGAAGTTGAGCTCGATACAAGTGAAATGAGGTTTTTCCTTGCTAGCAGGCTGAGTTTTATCTGGAATGATGAGGTCAACCCCGCAAGCCCAGGCCCCCATGCTAGTTGCCATAGCTGCTGCCAATTCTTGGTAAGAGGAATCTATGGTCTCAGTGATATCAATAGAGTCACCACCCGTAGAGATGTTGGAGTTACGGCGGAGATTGACCTTTTTCCCTTCTGGGAGAATATCATCAGGTGCATAACCTTGCTGAGTCAACATCAATTGTTCGATGTCTCCTAGCTTAATGATTTCCAGAGGTGAGCGGTGGTCACGGCCTCGCAATGGATTGGCATTTTTCTGAGCGACTAATTCACGAATGGTGTGTTTGCCATCACCGACAACATTAGCAGCGACACGAAGGAGGACAGACTCACAACGCCCGTCCAGAATGAAGAAACGGTATTCGGTTCCTGGGATAAATTCTTCAACAAGAACAGCTGTATCTTCTGCAAAGGCAATCTCGAGAGCTTTCTTATAGTTATCAAGGCTGGCAGGCTCTTGGAAAATGGAAATGCCCAGACCGAAGTTGGTTGATTTTGGTTTAACCACAATTTGCTTGCCCTTGATAAGAGGATAGTAGGCTAGACCTTGTTCTAGACTGGTAAATTCGTCGCCGGCAGGGACAGGGAAGCCAGCATCAGCCAGGATTTTTTTGGTCACGGTTTTATTAGCCATGGCAAGAGGAACTACATAGTTGTCTTTTGAGGTCATGTTACCATTTTTGACGTACTCAACATGATCTTTATGCCAGAGTTTAAGGAATTGATCCTGCTCATCTAGGATTTCAAAATGAAGCCCTTTTTGAATGGCATCAAAGAGCAGCATCTGGGTAGAAAGTTCCATCTCCTCATAACCCTTAAGGGCATAGTGGGCAGTCCAGTCGTAATCATGATAGGCAAGCGCCTTGTCAAGGGCAAAGTCAGAAAGGGACTTGTCTTTGATATGAGGAAGAAGTTGAGCAGCTAGTGTCTGACTGGAATCTGCAAAGGCATCTTTAACTTGTTTGACCAGCCCTTGATGATAGTCACCAAGCCCAAAATGTTGCACCAGTTGGTCTAGAGCTGTCGTAATGTTCTGAGTTTCAGCTTCAGAAGGTAGAGGTTCTAAAGGATGAGAGAGGGCAATTTTTTCATTCAGCGCGTGACCTTGAGCCAGAGCCTGATCAACATTTTCAGGGGCATCCAGCCAGAGGAAGGCTAGAAGGAGTAGGTGTACGGTATCCATGGTAGTTTGGCTAATACCGATACGCTCAAAGGGGTTGAGGTCGAAGTTACGGAATTCTAGGTAGGTGATTCCCTTGTCAAGGAAGGAGCGATTAACCTTTTGTCCACGGAAACGAACAGCCGAGTAAAATTCCTTTTCCGCAATCAAATCACCTTGTTCGATATAGTTTTCGATGGCAGAGACATAGTCTTCTAGGCTTGCAAAAGATACTTGTATTTCTTCCTTATTGACATAGCCGTGGTCACTGTTACGGAAGGAACGCACAGGTTCTGGAACTTCTTGGTCGAAGAATCCTTGCTCAGCAATAGGTGCAGCCCCAAAAAGATAGGTAATCACCCAACGGTAGCGCAAGTAGTTTTGAGCCAGCTTAAGATAGAGGGCGTTTTTGAAAGCAATTATATCAATCTGGTCACTTTCTTGGAATAGGGCTTCAACCAAATCTTTCCCTAGTTCCATATTATAGTGGATACCTGAGATAGCTTGTAGTTTAGTTCCGTATTTTTCGGCCAGGTAGTTACGATAATGGCGTTCAAATTCATTTTCCAGTTGGGCAACTTGGATTTCTTGGGCGTTGATACGAGGAGGCATGGACAAGGGCCAGAGAAGTTCATCTTTACTGATGGAACGTCCAGCTACATCGGTAATGGCTCCAAGAAATCGACGAGCCTCAGTGGTAGATTTAGCAACTGGTGTGATGAGTTCCATCTGAAACTCACAAAAATCTGTTTGAATATAAGGGTGGAAACTTCGAGCTCCTAGGCAGGAAGGGTGAGGCGTATGTGCTAATTTTCCCTGTCTATCGACACGAAGACTTTCGCGTTCAATTCCAAAGTTAGCTTGAAGGATAGGGCTAGTAGGCTCCAGCTTTTGAAGCAGTTGATTTATAGTCATAGAGTCACCTTTTCATCTAATGTTAGTGATAGTCTATTATAAATAGGAGATGAAAACAACTTTCCGCTACGGTTAAGGGGAATTTCCGAATGTTTCAGATAAGAATTCTTAAAACCAGTTGTTTTTTAGCTATATTATATGGAAAAATTGTAAAATACCCACTGATTTTTATGTAAAATGTTATTTCTCTTGGAATTTAAATCAAATTAGCCTATACTAATGACGTATATATGAGAACGAAAGAATCCCTAGGGTCGGCACTGCACCCATAAAATGAGACACAAGAAAACACTCCTGTTGAAATCTGGTAAACTAGAAACAGGAGTGTTTTGTTATGGTCAAAAAAGCATATTCGGTAGAAACTAAGTTAGCCTGTATCGAAATGAAGAAGGCAGGCAAATCAAATAAAGTTATCATGGATACCCTCAGTATCAAAAATGCTAGTCAGGCCAAGAACTGGTTGCGATGGTATCAGAATGATGAATTGTACCGTTTCCACCAACCCGTGGGGAAACAATATACTTATGGTAATGGGATGAAACAGTTATCTGAAGTGGAACAGTTACGTTTGCAGGTAGAATTACTAAAAAAGTATCAGAGCTTGATAAGAGAATCGACAAAGTAAGTCTTATCAAGCTAGTAGAAGAGTATAAGAAAACGTGCGCTGTATCTATTATTTTAGAATGTTTCGGCGTCAAACGCTCCACCTTTATCGCTGGAAACAGGAGTGTAAGAATTCTCAGAAAAGAGGCGAAATAGCAGATAATGGCTGTATCGAATGGTTTCACTCTGTTCTCAAGTCTGAAACCTTCTATCTCCATAAGTGGAGAAACATAACTGAAGATAGTCTAACAGATATTGTCAAAAATTACATCATATTTTATCCTGATAATTATGTATCACCATTGAAATAGCCTGCGTGGAACTTGTTTAGACACCGTTAGTTGTGGACAAGTTTCTTTAGGTGCACTAGATGAATCTCTCCCAAAATGTGTTGAAAATATAAATAGAACTCTGGCTTTCTCCTAATGCAAGTACGGGAAGAGTTGAAAAACGCTAACCTGTAATCTCTCCTCTAGCTATTCCACCTATTTCATGCTAGAATAAAGAAAAACACATTTGGAGGCATTATGAATCAGACAGTGACTTATTTGCAGGAATTGACAGCCATTCCTTCACCGACCGGTTATACACGTGAGATCGCAGACTACTTGGTCAAAACCATTGAAGGCTTTGGGTATGAAGTGACTCGGACTGCTAAGGGAGGCGTGAATGTGACCGTTCCTGGTGTAATCACAGACAAGCAACGCTACGTCACAGCCCATGTGGATACCTTGGGGGCTATTGTCCGCGCTGTGAAAGCAGATGGTCGCCTCAAGCTAGACCGTATCGGTGGTTTCCCTTGGAATATGATTGAAGGGGAAAATTGTACAGTCCATGTAGCCAATACAGGAAAGACCCATTCGGGGACAATTTTGGTCCATCAGACTTCTTGCCATGTCTACAAGGATGCTGGAACTGTCGAGCGGACCCAGGACAATATGGAAGTCCGTCTGGATGAAAAAGTGACCAATGAAAAAGAAACCCGTGCCCTTGGCATTGAAGTGGGTGATTTTGTCAGCTTTGATCCCCGGACCATTGTGACAGATACTGGCTTTATCAAATCTCGCCACTTAGATGACAAGGTGAGTGCAGCGATTCTCTTGAATCTTCTGCGCGTGTACAAGGAAGAACAGATCCAATTGCCAGTAACGACCACCTTTGCCTTTTCAGTCTTTGAAGAAGTGGGGCATGGGGCTAATTCTAGTATTCCGGCGGAAGTGGTCGAATACTTGGCAGTGGACATGGGGGCTATGGGAGATGACCAAGCAACGGATGAATACACGGTATCCATCTGTGTCAAAGACGCTTCAGGACCCTATCACTACGAGTTCCGTCAGCATTTGGTAGCCTTGGCAAAAGCCCAAGAAATCCCTTATAAGTTGGACATCTATCCTTTCTATGGATCAGATGCCTCTGCAGCCATGAGCGCAGGAGCAGAAGTCAAACATGCTCTTCTTGGAGCAGGGATCGAATCTAGCCACTCATATGAGCGGACTCACTTGGATTCTGTAGTCGCAACAGAGCGCATGGTCGATGCCTACCTCAAGAGCGACTTAGTAGATTAAAAATTGGAACTACTCTTAGGAGTAGTTTTTTCATAAACTAAAATTTTCTGAAAATTCCTTTTCTTCTGAAAATCATTGTGGTATAATCTTAAAATAAACTTAAAATTTCTTAAGGAGTTTTACATGAAAAAAAGAAATGTCATTGCACTTGCGGGAGTTGCCCTCCTTTCAGCAGGTATCCTAGCCGCTTGTTCGGGTGGTTCTAAATCATCTAGCTCAAGCAACGGTCAAAAATTCTCATATGTCTATGAGACGGAGCCAGAAAACCTAAACTATATCACATCTGGTAAAGCAGCAACCCACGATATCACAGGAAACTTGATTGATGGTTTGTTTGAAAATGACAAATACGGTAACTTGATTCCATCTCTTGCAAAAGACTGGACAGTTTCGCAAGATGGCTTGACTTATACTTATAAACTTCGTGATGATGCTAAATGGTATGATTCAGAAGGCGAAGAGTATGCGGATGTAACAGCTAAAGATTTCATCACAGGGATCAAATATGCGGCTGATAACAAATCAGAAATGCTCTACATCATCCAAGATTCTATCAAAGGCTTGAATGACTACGTCAGTGGTAAAAATAAAGATTTCTCAGCTGTAGGAGTAAAAGCAGTTGATGATCATACCCTTCAAATCACTTTGAACCAACCAGAATCTTACTGGAACTCTAAATTGACTCTTGGGATCACTTTCCCTGTCAACGAAAAATTCGTGAAATCAAAAGGGGATAAATTCGCTCAAGCAAGTGACACCAGCTCCCTTCTTTACAATGGTCCTTACATCTTGAAGAGCTTTACTTCAAAATCTTCTATCGAAATGACCAAGAATGAAAACTACTGGGATAAAGACAAGGTCTACATCTCAGATGTGAAATTGGAATTCTACGATGGACAAGACCAAAGTAAATTGGCCAAATCATTCGGTGAAAATGCTCTTAGCTTGGCAAAACTCTTCCCAACTGGATCTGGTTACTCAGAGCAAGCCAAAGAATTCAAAGACGAAATCACCTACACTCCTCAAGATGCTGCTTCTTATGTTATTGGTACCAACATCGACCGTCAATCCTACAAACACACAGCTAAGAAGACCGATGAAGAAAAACAATCTACTAAGAAAGCTCTCTTGAACAAGGACTTCCGTCAAGCGATCAGCTTTGCCTTCAACCGTGAAGCGTATGCTGCTCAATTAAACGGAAAAGACGGAGCAAGCAAGATCATCCGTAACCTCTACATTCCACCAACATTTGTCCAAGCTGATGGTAAGACCTTTGGTGAAATGGTGAAAACTCAATTGGATACCTACGGAGATGAGTGGAAATCTACTAAACTAGACGATGGTCAAAATGGTCTCTTCGATGCTAAGAAAGCGAAGGAAGAGTTTGCAAAAGCGAAGACTGCCTTGGAAGCAGAAGGTGTGAAATTCCCAATTCACATCGATATGCCTGTAGACCAAACCACACCATCAAGAGTTCAACGGGTACAATCATTCAAACAATCAGTTGAAGAAGCACTTGGTAAAGAAAATATCGTCATCGATATCCAAATGCTTTCGAAAGAAGATCTTCAAAATGTGACCCTCTTTGCGCCAAATGCGGCCGGCGAAGACTGGGATCTCTCTGATAATGTTGGATGGAGCCCTGACTACCAAGACCCATCAACTTACATGGATATCTTGAAAGCTTCATCTGGTGAAAATACTAAGACTTTCCTTGGATTTGACCCAAGTGAAAACAATGAAGCAGCTAAAAAAGTTGGTCTGTACGACTTTGAAAAGATGATCAAAGATGCTGGTGCAGAAACACAAGACGTCAACAAACGCTATGAAAAATATGCGGCTGCACAAGCTTGGTTGACTGATAGTGCCCTTGTGATGCCAACTTCTTCATCAACAGGACGTCCATTCTTGACACGTATCGAACCATTCTCAGCTCCATTTGCATGGACTGGTGGTAAAGGAAAAGACCACGTGATCTACAAAGGAATGAAACTCCAAGATAAAGCTGTGACAACTGCTGACTACAACAAAGCCCTTGAAAAATGGCAAAAAGAACAAGCAGAGTCAAACAAAAAAGCACAAGAAGATCTTAAGAAACACGTCAAATAAGAATCGATAACCGAGGCTGATGCCTCGGTTTTTTGTGGGATTATTTGAATATCTATTTGATCTAAAAACGCTTACATAGTATAATAGGAGTGTTGATTACAAAAAGTGAGGAGATTGACATGAAAAAGAAAACAATGGTTTCCATTGTCGCATCGAGCTTACTGATCGCGCCGATGGTCTTGCATCAAGTAGCAGCAGCAGACGAGCAAACGGAAGAGTTAGCCCCATCGACAGAAGTGGTCCATGCTCCATCTACTGAAGCAATACCGACAGCAAGTGACACCAGTACTGCCACTAGTGAAGAAGGAGCAAGCTCGAGTGAGGGATCGCTGGATCGGGCGGCAGTTGCCAATCAAGCGGCCCACGCAAGAGAAGACAGTGTAGCACAAAGTGAGCCTACGGTCCCAGTGGCAAGTCCAGCAGCAACCAACAGGGAAGCTGCACCTCAATCTGCTCCTCCTTCAGAAGGTCCGGCAACAAGTCAGGATTTAGCAAAGGTCACAGGTAGCACCCTTGCAGCGGATCAGGCCTCTAAAGAGTTGACGGTCCAGGATGCTGTTAATGGCTTACTTCAATGGGCAGCAACAGATCCTAGCCAATTGGGCCAAAGCCAAGCAGATCGCGAACGCTTTGCCAAGAGTTTAGGCTTGATTGAAAAATCTGATGATCTGACTCGTAAGGTTAGTCAGCCAGAATTGGCCAAGATGTATGAAACAGCTAAGAAACTCTACGATGCCTACCGGGCTGAAAAGAAAAGTCCGCTCTTTTTAAATGGTCGTGCCCAGCCGATTTTCCCTTATACGACGGGAGAAAAAGAAGACCAAGACTACAAATATGAAGACAGCCAAATTGTACGCTTCCCTGTCTATGTCGAAACGGACTACGACACCGACGCAGATGGCAAGCCTGACTTAGTCAAAGCCATTGTTCAACTACCAAAAGCAGTTGCGCAAGGCGATTTTAAGGCAGCCACTATTCTCGAAGCGCGCCCTTACGTAGCGGGGACACTTGATGAAAACTACGTCACTCTTGAAAGTCTGGGCCTTCCAACGGACGGTAGCTATGATATGAAGAAACTGCACAGCAAACCTGCAAAGAGACAGCCAGTAAGCAGTGAAACAACAGTAGAAGCAGCCAAAAAAGCCAAGGCATCGGATTGGTATTACTACAGTCCCTACGAGTATATCTATGACTACGAAGATCTCAACTGGTACGACTATTTCTTGGTCAGAGGCTATGCCTTTATCTCCAGTGCTGGACTTGGTACCAAGGGATCAGAAGGATTTAACACGACGGGATCCGATCTCGAAATCAATGCCTTTAAGAATATCATCGAATGGGTTAATGGCAAACGCAAGGCCTACACCGATAAGACTAGCAATGTTGAAATCAAGGCAGACTGGGCAACAGGCAATGTCGCTATGACAGGTCTCTCCTGGGCTGGAACCACGACCTTTGGTGTGGCAGCGACAGGCGTAGAAGGCCTAAAGACCATCGTTCCGGCAGCAGGAATCGCCTCATGGTATGATTATTTCAATAGCCAAGGTACCCAGTTTGGTAATGCACCTTATAGTGACCTTTCATGGCTCTCCCTTTACGTTAGCACACGGATGCTGGACCAAGACGACTGGGCAGGTATTTGGCAAAACTATTCTAACTACATCAACCAACTGAACAAGGACCAGTACGCCCATGATCGTAACTACAGCGATGTCTGGAAGGAGCGGGATTATACCCTTCATCCAGAAAATCTCAAGACCAGCGCCCTGATCGTCCATGGCTTGAATGATGACAATGTCAAGACCAAACACTTTGAACTCATGTACGATGCCCTCAAGAAAGCAGGACAAGATGTCAAGCTCTATCTTCACCAAGGAGATCACGTCTATCCAGCGGCTATGTCACGGGGATACGGCATCACCGCCAATGGTCAGGACTTTTATGACCTGCTCAATACCTGGCTGACCCATTACCTCTACGGAGTGGACAATCACGTCGAAAGCTTGCCAGCGGTTCTAGCTCAAAACAACTATGATCCAAGCAAGTGGACCAGCTATGATAACTGGAAGAGCAGTCAACGTCTCTTCTTGAATGCAAGCTCGAAACGGCTAGAAGAAACCATTTCTAGCGATTATGCGGCTGCAGGTGTTGAGATCGCTAACCGTAATGAAACAGTCAGCAAAGCCTCCTCTAAGGCCAATCTGACCTTCGTTTCTGATGTTACTGAGGACACTACGATCAAGGGCCACATCCCCGTTCATTTCAAGGCAGCTCTTGCCAAAGGTCAAGGAAAGAATTTCCAAATCAACGCCCTCTTGGTTGACGTGGCAGATGAGGACTTTGACGTGGTAGGAAATGGTAGCGTCAAGCAAGATAAAACAGCAGACGGTTTCTGGATGGGAAGCAATTTAAGCAACCTATCTGTTGCCGAATACGAAACCATCAAGACCAAGTACAAGGTGATTGCGAAAGGCTGGATCAACCTTGCGAACCCTGAGTCTGGCTACGATTCAGCAAGCTCACGCGCTAGCATTGAGCCAAAAGTTGGGGAATACCATGATTACACCGTTTATCTCCAACCAAATCTCTATACAGTTAAGAAAGGTCACAAGTTAGCCCTAGTCTTTAACACCTATGACCCATCTGATTTAACGGTGGAGCATCCTTATGAAGTGACCTTCAAGACAGATTCTATCCAGGCAGCGATTCCAATTGTCGAAAAGACCCGCGCCCAAAAGGCATCCTATGTACCAAGTGCAACAGATACAGACTATGCGAACTTGCCAGAAATAGAAGGAGCTGCTCTAGTCGCTCCAGAAGTCCACTACAAGGAAGAATATACACTTCCAAGTCCAGAACATTTTGTCCAACCAAACCAAACTGTTCCTGAAATAGAAGAACAGATGCAAACAGGATCAGCAAGACAAGAGCAACCTCATCTTACACTAGCTGTATCCTATGGACATCAATTTGTTTCACAAGGATTGGCAGAAGATCCTAAAGCTGCAACTCTTGTAATCGGAGGAGAACAAGCAGACCATATGCTTCCTCAAACAGGGAGCGAAGATCATGCTCTGGGTCTCTTCGGTGTGATCAGCCTTACAGCTTCTAGTCTCATCTTTTGGCGCAAAAAGAGAGAAGATGCCTAAGGAGTCCCCGTAGCAAATATTTCTAAAATGGCATCATTTAGTGTAAAATAAAAGTAGAAATGCAGATCAGTAGTCACTACTGAAAAAGGAGGAAATATGGCACACGTAATCACAGATGCAACTTTTGAACAAGAAACCAGCCAAGGACTTGTCTTGATTGACTTTTGGGCAACTTGGTGTGGTCCATGCCGCATGCAAGCTCCAATTTTGGATCAGTTGGCAGAAGAAGTACATGAAGATGATTTGAAAATCTGTAAGATGGATGTAGATGAAAATCCAAATACAGCACGTCAATTCGGTATTATGTCAATCCCAACTCTTCTCTTTAAAAAAGATGGACAAGTTGTCAAACAAGTTGCTGGAGTTCATACGAAAGCGCAATTGAAAGAAATCATTGCAGAATTGAGCTAAAAAGAAGACTCGTTTTCCAAACTGGAAAACGAGCTTTTTTATGCTCTTTATTTCTTTCAAATAGACGCGCTACCCATTGACAGCGCTTTCTTATAGTGCTAAAATGAAGCTGTATTTCCTATAAAATTTTTACAGGAAAAAAATTCTCCTAGGAAGATGTAGATCCTAGGAGAAAATCATATATAAAGGTTATTGGCCCTCTGTATCTTGGGCTACCCAGACGCTGACGGAGCGCTCTGCCACTGGGAATTCAGCAGTACCGTCTTCTTGAACTTGGACAGTTTCGCTACAATTTTCTAGGACATCACAGTAGGTGAGGCCTGCGTAGGATGATCCGATCTCCATGACTTTTGTAGCAACTTGGTTATTCGAAACCAAGCAGGCGATTGGTGCTGATTCTTCTGTACCTGAACGTGTCCAACCGATGCAATTAGGATCATCGAAGTAGTCCGTTTGTTCCCCGTAGGCCAGATCTTTACGAACCCATAAGAGACGATCGAGGACCTCTTGGAAACTTTCTTGCGCAAATTTGCCCTTGATACCGTAGTAGTCTCCATAGAAGACACAAGGCAAACCAGCTTTACGAAGTAAGATCAAGGCATAGGCTGCAGGCTTAAACCATTCTTCAATGGTAGATTCCAAGGCTTGCCCTCGTTGGGTATCATGGTTGTCCACAAAGGTTACGGCTTCTTCAGGATGATTGAGTGCTAGTGTTCCGTCAAAAATAGTTCGAAGGTCGAAATTTTCACCCTCTTGACTAGCTCGGAAGAGATTTTGGTGGAGGGCTACATCGATCAAGTCATACAAGTAGTCAATGCTTTCCAAGTACTCATCGTTGGTTTCTGTGTCCCCATTCCAAAATTCGCCAAAAACGTAGAAATCTTCACCATATTTTTTGGTGATATTGTGGATGAAATTCTTCATAAAGAAGGAGTCAATGTGTTTGACTGCATCCAGACGGAATCCCTCAACCCCTGTCGTTTCGATAAACCATTCAGCCCATTGGTCGAGATTTTCTACAACCTCGGGATGTTTGAAATCGATATCGGCGTACATGAGGTAATCGTAGTTTCCGTTTTCCTTGTCTACCAGATCTCCATGGGCCCAACCTTTGTTGTCCCCTTGGATTTGGTAGATCCCATTCTTATTACGTGAAGCATCGTAGTCAGTGCCGGTGAAGTGGTACCAATGCCAGTGGAAGTCATTATAGGCGCCATTTCGGCCATCAAAGGTGAATTTGGTCCATCCTTGAATGGTGAAGGGCTCAGTGAGAACCTTGTTTCGATCCATCGGATCGACCTCAACGACCTCGAATTCCTCTAAGCCATCAGCGGCAGCTTTATGGTTGAGTACGACATCGGCCATTGGTTGAATCCCAGCATCTTTGAGGGCTTGAATGGCTTGAAGATAATCGTCTTTGAAGCCATATTTGGTACGAACCGTTCCTTTTTGGTCAAACTCGCCCAAATCAAAGAGGTCATAGACCCCGTAACCAACGTCATTGTTAGAAGTAGCTTTAAAGGCAGGCGGCATCCAGACCTTGCGAATACCCAAGTCTGCTAGGTGTTGCGCATCTTCAGCAAGACGCGTCCAGTGGTTCCCATCAGCAGGCAAATACCACTCAAAATATTGCATTAAGGTTTGATTTTCCATTTTTATTTCTTCTTTCATGTGAATGTCCTTATTTTACCAAAAATAGTTGGATAGGACAAACGTTTGCACTGGAAACAAGCCCTTCCTGAAAAAGAAATCGCATACATGAAAGAAATGAAGTGAGAATATAAAATAATAGAGTCGGGCTCCGCTAGGACTGACTTTGAAAATGGTGAAAGGAGACCATTTTATGAAAAAAACAACTCTTGTTTCTCTACTCGTTGCAGGTTTACTGATTAGTCCTGCCGTACTTGCCCAGCATGTGCAAGCAGACCAAGTAAGTCGCACAACTACTGAGGAGACGGTGACTCCTCCAGCGACAAGCTCTGAAGTTACTGAAACAGTGACCTCAACACAAGGAGACAACAAAGAAACCGTTCAGCCTGCTAAAGTGGAAGAGGTTTCAGAAACTAACCGACCAACCACTTCACCAACCGCTCCGACAACTGAGCTACAGGAAGAACCTGCATCAAGTCCAGCGGTAGTGAGCGCCCCAACTGTTGAGTCCACTCTAGCCAATCAGTCAAGCCCTGCGCCTGCGACGCCTGCCGTTCGCAGTCAAGAGGTGAGTGCGACTCCAAAAGTAACCCAAGGGGATTTGGCTAAAATTACTGGTGCGACTGTAACCGACCAGGATCGTGAAAAAGAAGTTACGGTGACGGAGGCAGTCAATCAACTCTTGAACTGGGCTTCGACCAAGGAAAACCAAGTCGGATCTACTGATAAAGACCGATTAGCTTTTGCTAAGAGCTTGGGGATGGTCAAGGAAGGAGTGGAGGGTTCTGCTCCAGTTACTAATCTTACTTCGATGGTTGATGTAGCCAAACAGCTCCGTGCTGCTTACCGCGCAGACAAGAAGACTCCTCTGTTTTTGAATGGCAAAGCACAACCTATTTTCCCATTTACGCCAGGAGACGATCCGGAGCATTACTCCTATGACAAGAGTGACATCGTTCGCTATATTGTCTATGTGGAAACCGATTATGATACGGATGGCGACGGCAAGCCTGACTTGGTTAAGACTTTTGTGCAGGTGCCAAAAGCTGCTGTCAATGGGGACTATAAAGCTGCGACCATTTTTGAAGCTAGTCCTTATGTAACAGGAACAACAGAAGAGCGTACCTTAGAGGGAATTGGTCTCAAAGAAGGTGGAAACTTCGATATGGCCAAGCTCTATGAAAAACCTGCCAAACGCCAAGCAACCAAGACCGTTACGACTGAGGAAGTGGCCAAGGCGACCAATCCAAAGGATTGGTACTATGTCAATCCGCGTGAAAGCTCTGAAGACTATACGCATTATGATTACGAAAATCTCAACTGGTACAATTATTTCTTAGTCCGTGGTTATGCAGTGGTGACCAGCAGTGGCTTGGGCTCAAAAGGATCAGACGGGATCAATACGACCGGCTCTGACCTTGAAGTTGCAGCATACAAAAATATCGTGGAGTGGCTCAATGGCAAACGCAAAGCCTACTCAGATAAGACTAGTAACCATGAAGTCAAGGCAGACTGGTCCAACGGAAACGTCGCCATGACAGGTTTGTCTTGGGCAGGTACGACAACATTTGGTGTGGCTTCTACTGGTGTTGAAGGTCTCAAGACCATTGTGCCGGCTGCAGGGATTGCTAGTTGGTACGACCATTTCAACAGCCAAGGATCTCCTCTGGATACAGGAGCTTCCAATGACCTATCTTGGCTATCTGTCTATACCTCAGGCCGAATCCTTGATAAGGAAGATTGGGATAAGGTCAAGGATTACTATGCAGCCTATATCACCAAGCTTAATGAGCTCCAACACAAGGATGGTCATAATTACAACGAAGAATATGCCAAACGCGACTACACGCTAAACGCAGCCAACTTGAAAGCGGCTCCTCTCATCATTCAAGGTCTCAATGATGACAATGTCAAACCCAAACATTTTGAACTCATGTTAGAAGCCTATAAAAAGGCGGGGATCGATGCCAAGGTCTTGCTCCACCAGGGCAATCACGTTTATCCATCTACTCGTTGGTCAGGAACCGAAGTCGCAGGTCGAGCCTTTAATGACCTGATGAATCTCTGGTATAGCCATTACCTCTATGGTATTGAAAATGGGATTGAAAACCTTCCACAAGTAACAGCTCAGGACAATTTAGATCCAAGTAAATGGCGTCGTTTTGATAAATGGGATACCAACAATGCCATCTCCGCTCGAATTTATTCCAAACGGGAGGATGTGACAGTGACTGGGGATTACTATGGTACGGGAAATAACTGGACCACACGCAACCAAGATGCGGCCTTCCATTCCTCAGAAGTAGCGGCTTCCTATGCAGCACCAGTTGATCAAGATGTCACCATCAAAGGCCATATTCCTGTACATTTTAGCGCCGCATTTGTCAAGGGAGACAAAAACCATGCCCATGTCAGTGCGACCCTGATGGATGTTTCAGACGAAGACTTTGATGTGGTCAAAGAAGAAATCACCTATGATAAAGACGGTTATAGCACACGCACATTAGACAAGGAAACCATCGATGAGACAGGCTACTGGAATGGTAGCAACCTTGAAACCTTGCCTCTCAAACGTTACAAGACCCACAAGGTTAAGAGTGTGGTGATTGCGCGTGGTTGGATGAATTTAGCTAATCCAGCATCTCGCTATGACTCAGCAAGTTCTAGTCATTCTATAGATCTGAAAGAAAATGAATATCATGATTACACCATGTATCTGCAACCAAATCTCTATACAGTGAAAAAAGGCCATCGACTGGTTTTGAGTTTGCACACCTATGATCCGGATTACATCTATTTTGCAGATCCTTATGAAGTGACCTTCAAGACAGATTCTATTTCTGCAACAATTCCAATCGTAGAAAACAGTCGGTCACTCTTGTTCCGTTATCAACCGAGTGAAAAAGATACAGAGTATGCGTCATTGGCAGATCGGATCTTACCAATTGCAACCATTCAACCAAAAGTAGATCCTGAACAAGACCCAAGTCCAGTAGATCAAGCAGAAAAACCAATTGTTCCAAGTAATCCAATGACTCCAACCAATCCAGCTGCTTCTGAAATTCCTCAAAAACCAAGCCACGGTCGGGATCTGATGGACTTCCGTAAGGAACAAAAAGAAGAAACTGCACAAGAATTGGCTCAAAGAGCTGATAAAGATAAAATAGAAGCGTCAAGCCAACCAAGCCTTCCAAAAACAGGTCAAGCAACAAGCCCTTGGACTCTCTTTGGCTTCCTAGGACTCATGCTCACCAGCCTGTTGTCACTTGGCAAAGCTCACAAAGATGAATAATAGAAAAGAAGGACGGAGAAAAGTGAAAACCACCAATAGAGAGAGCATCGAAACGATTTTTACCGAAGCCTTGGCGATTCCGAGCTTCACCAATACTGAGACTGAGCAAGGGATCGAAGCCTACCTGGATCAACGGATTGCCCAGATCCCCTATTTCAAGGAACATCCGGACCATTTTGGGCGCTATCAGGTGCCACAGGATCACTTGCATCGGTCGGTCAATTGGGCCTTGGTTGATAAGGGCAAGAAAAAAACAGTTATCCTTTTCCACCACCATGATACAGTCGATTTAGAAGACTATGGAAACTTGTCGGAAATCGCACTCGATTCTGATCAAGTAGCAGAAGCCTTGAAAGGACTGGACAGTCGACCTGATATGCAGGAAGATTTAGCTTCTGGGGAGTGGAAATTTGGCAGAGGGTCTTGCGATATGAAAGCAGCCCTAGCCCTTCAATTGGGGGTTCTAGAAGCCTATGCAGCAAATCCTACAGAAGGTCAGGTCAATCTGCTCTATCTCTCTGTTGGAGACGAGGAATCCTATTCACGTGGGATGCGGGGAGCTTTGGGCCTCCTCACAGATTTGCAGGAAAAGTTTGATCTGAATTATGTATTAGCAGTGGATTCAGAACCCTTTGAATCGGAAGTAGGAAAAGAAAAGGTCCTTCACATTGGCACAGTCGGCAAACTCATGCCAGTCGTTGTGGCGCAAGGCGTCTTGTCCCATATGAAGGAGCCCCTTAAAGGGATCAATGCCTTGTCGCTCTTAGTAGCCATCGCAAGTCAGCTAGATCTTCATCCCGATCTGGCTGATCAGGCCTTGGGAGAAACGTCTCCTCTTCCTTCTTGGTCCTATCTTAGAGATTTGAAGGAGCAGTACGATGTATCGACCGTACTTTATGCGGCTGGTTATTTCAGTGTATTGCATTTGAAGAAAACACCCCAAGAGCTCTTGCAAAGGATCTATGAGCTTAGTCAGGAGGCCTTGGACGCCTTTTACAAGAAGTACGAGCACTTGCAGGATCAGGCTGGCCAAGACCATATGATTGCAAGGCCAAGAGTCATCACCTATCAAGAACTAGAGGAACGTTGCCAAGCCTTAGAGGGCTACCAAGACTATAGAGAAGCTTCTAATAAAAAAGCGGAGCAAGATTTTCGTAATGGGACCAGCTACCAGAGCCTTGCGATTCAGCAAATCCAGCGACTCCTTGAGTTTCTCGGAGATAAGGATCCTATGGTGGTCATCGGTTTTGCGCCCCCCTATTATCCTTCCATGAATTGTCGCTTTTTAGACAATACCGATTTCAATATTGTGTCCCTCATCACTGATTACCGCGAGTATCTGGACACAAGAGGTTACCTCTTAAAAGTCGAAGAATACTTTATGGGGATTAACGACACCAGTTATTGTGCCTTGGAAAAGGATGTGGCCTCTTATCAAGTCGTCCTAGATAGCCTAGCCACACCAGCCCAGGTCTATGATCTGGATCTGGAAAAAATTGCTCAAATTCAGGTTCCAGCGGTCAATCTAGGCCCTTGGGGCAAAGAATTGCATAAGCGAGGAGAGCGGGTCTACAAAGAAGACTTCTTGGAGACCATTCCAAACTATCTGCTAGAATTGCTCTACCATTTCGATGATCGCTTATCAACAGAATAAGAAAAACGGTCCCAATGAGGATCAATTAGGGAGTTAACATGATTACATTTCACGGAGTTACCAAAGATTACGATGGGCACATTGCCCTCAACCACTTGGATCTGACCATCGAAGATGGACAAATTGTCGGCTTGATTGGTCACAACGGAGCTGGAAAGTCAACGACTATTAAGAGCCTGGTCAGTGTCATCACCCCAACCACTGGATCAATTGAAGTGGATGGTCAGGACCTCTATAGCCATCGACTGGCGATCAAAAAGAAGATCGGTTATGTGGCAGATTCGCCAGATCTTTTCTTGCGCCTCACAGCCAATGAATTCTGGGAGTTGGTTGCGACCTCTTATGATATGAGTCAGAAAGACTGTGACCAACGCTTAGAGGAGCTTCTTAGGATCTTTGATTTTCAGAGCCACCGCTATGAAGTGATTGAATCCTTTTCACATGGGATGCGCCAGAAGGTCTTCGTCATTGCAGCACTCTTGTCAGATCCAGATATCTGGGTCTTGGACGAACCGATGACCGGTTTGGATCCACAAGCTTCTTACGATTTAAAACAAATGATGCGCCAGCATGCGGATCGCGGCAAGACGGTCATTTTCTCTACTCACGTCTTAGAAGTGGCCGAACAACTCTGTGATAAAATCGCCATTCTCAAAAAGGGAAATCTCATTTTCTATGGGACGATAGAGGAATTAAAGGGCCAGCACCCCGAACAAAGTCTGGAAAGTATCTATCTCAGTCTAGCGGGTCGGAAGGAAGAAGGTGGCGATCATGCGTCTTAAGATTATCCAGCAGCTGGTCAATGTCAATATCATCTATGCCAGTCAGCCCGCTCAGATCGCAAAATTACGTGCCAAACAGGCCAAAAAACCGGACGTCAAACTCAATGTCGCCCGCAAATCGGTGCTCAACTATCTCTTTTTAGGCCTGGTTTATTTCGTCATATTTGGCTTGCTCTTTAGCATCTATGATTTTGTCAACCAACCAGCCTTCTTTGTCAATATGGTCGCCCTTTTTTCCTTGATGACCATTTCCCAAGGCTTTATGAGCTTTTACAATGTCTTTTATGAAAGCAAGGACCTCCAGTTTTACCGGCCCTATGCTTTCTCAGATGCGGAAGTCATTGCTGGAAAGAGTATCTCGGTCATCCTGACCCTCCTCATGGCTATCCTTCCCTTGATCAGCTATTTTCTGATCCTCCCTGTCCAAGCAGGTGGCTTTAATCCGTTAGGGATCCTGCTAGGCCTCTTTTGTGCCTTAATTCTCTTAGGCGTTCTCTTTTTAGCGACGATATTACTAGCTCATTTGATCACCAAGACCTTGTTTTTCAAAAAACACACGACCCTGGTCTCCAACATCATGGTCGGAATTGGTTCTCTTCTGAGTCTAGGAGCTTATCTCTATCTCAATCTAGTCCAAACCCATCGGGTAGAAGTGACGGGGGGCGCAGATATTCCCATTCTATTTCCACCTTTTACGGCCTTTCATCAGTTCATCCTCCATCCTTTTGATGGAGAAGCAATCCTTGGCCTTCTGGGCTGGATCCTAGTCCTTCTGGTCTTGATTGGCCTGGTTCGCAAAATCGTGATCCCACAGTTCTATGATGCAGCTCTTGCAGTTGCGACCAACCAAACCGTTAAGGAACGCGTGAGAGTGCTCCATGTGGGTCAGAAAGACTCCTTTAGACGATTTGTCATTCAGTATCATCGCAGACTCTTGAGCGATGGAACCCTTATGGTGCAAGTCCTCTTGATGATGAGTATTCTGCCATATATTTTCCTCCTCAGTGGAGCAGCAGGAGCATCGAAAAATATAGGAGGCCTCAGTCCTTACTTGACGCCCCAGTATCTGGTGCCACTAACCCTTGTTGCCATCTTGATCGGTGTTTTCAATAGTTTTGGAGGCTTGACCAGTATCGGTATTTCGCTAGAGCGCGAAAACTTTGAGTACTTGAGATCCCTCCCTATTGATTTCAAACGCTATCTCTTTATGAAGTTTTGGTTGCTCTATCTGGTGCAATCCATCCTTCCTGTCATTCTTCTAGTTGGCGTTTGTCTCTATTTTGGCGTCCATCCCTTGGCTATCCTAGCCATGTTGCTGATCTGGGTTGTAACGACTATTCCGATTTGCATCCGAGACTATGTCAAAGATTTTCAGAACTTTAGCACCAATTGGACCAATATCACGGAGTTGATGACCCGCCATCGTGGGAATGCAGTTCTTCAGTCTATTCTCTTGATTGTCTTTCTCTTTGTGATGTTTCTCTTGATTATTATCAGCTTCATTTGGACTTATCATTCCGTCAACACCCTACTGGCTGTGATCCTTTATAGTATCATACTGCTGATTGGAGCTGGGATCAGCTATACCATCTACTGCAAAAAAATCCGTACCCTCTACCAAGAGATCGGAGAATAAAAAGAGAGAGTGGGACAGAAATCGGTAATTCGTTAGAATTCGATTTCGTCGTCCCACCTCCGCACAGTTGAGTAGGGCTGTAAAGCTGATGAAATCAGCGTAGTAGAGCCCACTCAACCACTGCGTCTTGCTCGACAATCCAAAAACAATTGAGAGGCTAGGACTTTTGTCCTAGCCTCTTTTTAGTGCTAACTTAAATTTCATACCCCATGAGGAGGCCGCCTTCTTCGGCGTAGAAACTACAAAGTCCAGAAGTAGGAAGGACTTCAATCATTGCATGGGCAAATTTTTCTCGAACCAATGCAGAGAATTGCTCGATAAATTTTTCATTGTTGCGGTGGGCGATGGTGATATGACCGCCTGCATAACCCGCCTTGATCAATTCATCAAAAGCCGCCTTGATCGCTTTCTTTTGGCCCCGAGCTTTTTGAAGCAGCTCAAGAGTACCCGTCTTACTAGCTTCCCCAACCATACGGATATTGAGGAGCCCGACAACAGTCCCGATCAATTTGCTGAGACGCCCATTTTTTACCAGATTATCAACCTTGGCCAAAACAAAGAGCAACTTCGTCTTAGACTGGTAGGTCGTGATCACATCGACTACTTGATCAAAATCAAGGCCTTCAGCGACCAACTGATTGAGCTTGCGAACGATTAGGTCCACCTCGCCCCCAGCTGATAAGCTATTAATGATGTGGATATTGGTATTCGGATGCTCTTCTAGATAAATTTTCTTAGCTACCTCTGCACTATTGTAGCTACCAGAAAGGGTTCCAGTGATGGTGACTACGACAATATTTTCAGCCCCTTCAAAAGACTTCATGTAGTCATCCGGACTCGGACAGGCAGACTTAGAAGCAGTCGTAGTCGCATACATCTCCTCCATCATCTGATCGATATTGAGCTGAGCATCATCTGTATAGATGGTATCCCCCACTTGGATGGTCAATGGGACACTGACAAACTCCGTGTCCGGTGCCAGATTGTCCAAAGAGCGGTAGTCACAGCCTGAATCCGCAATAATTTTCCATTTCATCAGTTCATACCTCATAATTGTATAAAAATGTACATTGACAAGTAGTATGTCTTCTTTTACAATTATATCATGAAGTACAATGCTATCCAAGCAGATATCATCAGGTGAGACAGATAGAAAGTAAATGTTATGGCAGAAAGAAAAATATCCGAGAAATCCTTGGAAAATCTCAAACGATTTAACCAAGAAAACAATGCGATTACACGAGAATCCATCGAAATCTCTCTCCTGCAATTGTTGGAGAAAAAAGATCTGAAAAAGATCACTATCTCTGAGCTGGTTCAGCGTGCGGGTGTCTCTCGAGCAGCCTTTTACCGTAATTATGACTCCAAGGAAGAGATTCTAGAGTCCATCTTTCAATCTAGTATCGCAAAGATTACCAAGTCTTTAGATGGCTACAATCTCAAGACAGACCTTTACCAAGTCTGGGTCTATCTCTTTAAGGAAGTCAAGAAAGAAGCCAAAATCATTAGCCTGGCCATTGATTATAATTTTGAGCGACTCTTGACCAAGGCAGTCTATGATTTTTTAGAAAAACGAAATGGCAGCTCCTCGAATGGCGCTGGCAGCTACCTCAATTCCTTCTGGAGCTCCGCCATCGTCTCTGTCATCTCCAAATGGATCAAGGATGGCATGAAGATCCCCGCCGAGAAGATCGCGACACTTGGTCTGCCCCTCTTTCCACAAAAGAAAAAGTAAACACCACCGAGAGGTGTTTTTAAAGTAAACTGCACATCTCCATAACTAGTTCAAATGAATAGATAAAACTGAGCAGAGATTAAACAAAGGACAAGAACGATGATCGAAGAACGAATCCAAGCTGCTAAGCAGTATGTAAAAACCTTATTTGCTGATCGAGCGGATGGCCATGATGTGGAGCATACCCTCCGCGTTTATACCAATGCTATGAGAATCGTACAAGCAGAAGGTCCATGTGATATGGAGATAGTGGGTTTGTCAGCTCTTCTTCACGATGCTGATGATGATAAATTGTTTCAGACAGATAATAATGCGAATGCTCGCATGTTTCTAGAAGAGATCGGTATTCCTCAAGACCAAATCGACCAGATTTGTCGGGTTATCAATGCTGTTTCTTTCAGCAAAAATCGTGGGAAACATCCAGAAACCTTAGAAGGCAAAATTGTCCAGGATGCAGACCGCCTGGACGCGATAGGAGCTGTAGGAATTGCGCGAACTTTTTCCTATGGTGGCCACAAAGGGAGGTCCCTCACTGATACTGTCCAACATTTCCATGACAAGTTGCTCCTCTTGAAAGATGAAATGAACACGGAGACTGCCAAACAAATGGCAGAAAGTCGCCATCAATTTTTAATCACCTTTCTAAAAGAACTAGAGAAGGAATTGGACTGAGTAAAATATTGAAATGAACTTTTATAAAAGACTCATTTGAAAGGAAGATATGCTAAATAGACTATTGAAAAGCCCTATTTTAAGTTGTTCAATTATATTTGTTATCTGCTCAGTAGCAAGGCTATTCGAATACTTCTATATGAGGACAGATGATACTTTTTTATCGGAGAATTTTCTACACAAACTTTTTGGAATACTTTTATTGTGGGGAATTCTTTCAATTAGCAAATTAAGATGGATAGATATTGGTTTTACACCTAATGGAATAATAAGAGGTATAGGAAATGGCCTGCTCTTTGGTTTGGTGTGCTCCATCTTCGCATATACAGTTGAGTGTATTGTTCTCTTGTTTCTTCATGGCAATGTTCACTTATCGTTTTATGCCAGTGGTTTTTCCTTAACAAACGAAAAAGGATCACAAGCAGGCATCTTGTTTATCATGTTAAGTATCTTATTTAACCTGATAAACGTGTGGATGGAAGAAGGAGTTTTTCGTGGCCTGTTCACCAAAATTCTTGAAGGGATTTCTTACCGTAAGAGTCTATTCTTTATAGCCTTCCTATTTGGAATATGGCACTTGGCAATGCCGTTCAGAGATTATCTTCAAGGAGAATCTTCACTCCTAAATCTTATTACCATGGGGATTGGATATGTTATCCTAGCGGGAATGATGAGCATCAAATGGTCCTTACTTTACAAAATGACAGGTTCCTTGTGGCTAGGACTAGGAGATCATCTTTTCAACAATCTTGCTTCAAATCTGGTTCATGTTGCCTCAAATTCTGAAGTGGATAGTTTGCAGATAGTGAGAATTATTCTTTGGCAGTTGTTGTCATTTGCAATTGTTTTGAGCATTTATAAAAGAAAGTCGAAGACTATAGCGAATCAATGATGAAGCTCTTTTTAAGAATTTTTGAATCCTATTACAGTTTATGAATCAACGATTTAAAAAAATTTTTTATAAGGAACTCTAACAAAAGCCCCCTATCTCAGACAGGGGGCTTTCTTTATTCTTGGATCATGGCTAGGAGATCCTCTCCTGTAGTGGTTGGAAGGATCCGAACTCGTTTGAGGGCGTAGAGGCCATCAGCGGAACTGGCGAGTCCATTTTTAGTGGTGAGGCCTAGTTTGTAGTCAGCTTTCTTGGCTTGATCGATCGTGACCTGGCTGTAGCGACCGGATGGGTAGACGATAACGCTGGTATTTTGATCCAGCACCTTATCCAGCAGGCGTTTAGAAGCGACCAGCTCATTCTTTTGGGTCTCAAGACTGGAATTGGCTAGGTCTGGATGATTAACCGTATGGCTTTCAAAGGTCAAGCCAGATTTTTTCATCTCTTTGATTTGGTCAAAGGTCAGGACATTTTCTTTTTCTTTTTGTGTAAAGTCCGTGATGATATTGTTAGTGGCGGTCATCTTATATTTTTTGAGAAGCGGATAGACGATAGTATAGAAATCTTCGACGCCATCATCAAAGGTTAGCCAGACAAATTTCTTTCCTTTTGGGACTTCATTCTTGGCGAGGATGCGATAGGCTTCCTCAGGTGTCAGGGTGTAGTAACCCGCTTTTTTCAGGGCCTTTAGTTGGCTTTCAAAGGTCTCTGGATCGACAATCAGATTGGCATTGGCAGCTTCGGACTCGGCCATATTGTGCACGGAGTGGTACATGAGGATGGGCAGTTTGACCGGCTTTTTCACCCGAGTCCACTCGATAGAGGAACTGTGTTCATCTAGCGAGCGCGTCACGGCAGTGCCACTGGTATTCCCGTCCCTCGGCTGAGTGATCCGTTTGATCAGAAGAAAGCTACAAATAAAGATACAGACCAGGAGGAGGGCATTGATTCCAAGTAGGGCTTTGATTTTTTTAGGTACTCTTCGTTTACTCATAGTGTCACCGTTTTCATCATTTTCTTTATTGTACCACAAATTCTATGTTCTTTTCCAGAACTTGCTACAGGCAGATCCTGTCATGAAAATTCAGAATTTTTAAGGCAATTGGCTGTCAAACGCTTAAGTTTTTGTTATAATGGAGCTACTATAGAAAATTCAAGGAGTCAATAGGATGTCTGTTAAGATTGCCTTACTAGGATTTGGTACTGTTGCAAGTGGCGTACCATTTTTATTAAAAGAAAACCATGAAAAAATCACCCAGGCAGCTCAAGATGAAATCGAGATCGCTAAGGTCTTGGTTCGAGATGATGCGGAAAAGGAAAAATTGCAAGCGGCGGGTCATGACTACAACTTTGTGACCAATGTCGATGAGATCATTGAAGACAAAGACATTGCCATCGTGGTCGAATTGATGGGTCGTATCGAGCCAGCTAAGACCTTTATCACCCGTGCGCTGGAAGCAGGCAAACACGTGGTCTCTGCTAACAAAGACCTTCTTGCCGTTCATGGAAGCGAGTTGCTAGAGATTGCTAAAAAACACAAAGTGGCCCTTTATTATGAAGCTGCCGTAGCTGGTGGGATCCCAATCCTTCGCACTTTGGTGAATTCTTTGGCCTCAGACAAGGTGACTAAAGTGCTTGGTGTGGTCAATGGAACATCAAACTTCATGATGACCAAAATGGTCGAAGAAGGCTGGACTTATGAGGATGCTTTAGCAGAAGCGCAACGTCTTGGTTACGCTGAAAGTGATCCAACCAACGACGTTGAAGGAATCGATGCTGCCTACAAGATGGTGATCTTGAGTCAATTTGCCTTTGGGATGAATATCCAATTTGACCAAGTAGGTCACAAAGGAATCAGCCAGATCACTCCTCAAGATGTATCGGTTGCTCAAAGCCTTGGATATGTTATCAAGCTTGTCGGCTCCATCGTTGAAACAGAGTCAGGGATCGCAGCAGAAGTAACACCAACCTTCCTTCCAAAACAACATCCACTCGCAGGAGTGAATGATGTCATGAATGCGGTCTATGTGGAATCCATCGGTATTGGTGAGTCTATGTACTATGGACCAGGTGCTGGTCAAAAACCAACTGCGACAAGTGTCGTAGCCGACCTCGTTCGCATTGTCCGTCGACTAAAAGAAGGAACAATCGGTAAAGCCTTCAATGAATACAGTCGCCCTCTTCAATTGGCTAAACCAGAAGACGTGAAGAACAATTATTACTTCTCAATCAAGGCACCAGATGCGACTGGTCAAATCTTGCGTCTTGCGGAGATCTTTAATGCAGAAGGAGCCTCCTTCAAGCAAATCCTCCAAGAAGACTCAGATGGTCACTATGCAAGTGTCGTCATCATTACCCACCAAGTCAACCAGACCCAATTCAAGAACCTGGTTGAAAAATTGGATTCAGAGGCGAATTTCGAACTCTTGAATACCTTTAAAGTCTTGGGAGAATAAGCATGAAAATTATTGTTCCAGCAACCAGTGCCAATGTCGGTCCAGGATTTGATTCTGTAGGGATTGCCGTGACTCGCTATTTGACCATTGAGGTCCTTGAACCAGCAGATGATTGGTTCATTGAGCATGATCTAGGAGCAGGGATTCCGACAGATGAGAAAAACCTCTTGCTTTCAACAGCTCTTTCTATCTCAACTGATATGCAACCCCATCGGATCAAGATGACTAGTGAAGTGCCCTTGGCGCGTGGTCTTGGTTCTTCTAGCTCTGTCATTGTCGCAGGGATTGAATTAGCCAACCAATTAGCCAAGCTCCAGCTATCAGACGCTGAGAAATTACGCATTGCGACCGAGATCGAAGGTCATCCGGATAATGTAGCTCCAGCTATCTTTGGAAATATGGTCATTGCGAGCTACATCGGTGAAGATGTCCAATATGTCACATCTGACTTCCCAAACTGTGACCTTGTGGCCTTTGTACCGAGCTACCAATTGAAGACCAGTGATAGTCGCAATGTCCTCCCGAAAGAATGGTCTTATAAGGAAGCTGTTGCAGCCAGTAGCGTAGCCAATGTTGCTATTGCAGCTCTCCTAAAGGGAGATTTGTTGACGGCTGGTCGCTCCATCGAGTCAGATCATTTCCATGAGCGCTACCGTCAATCCTTGGTCAAAGAGTTCCCTCAGGTCAAAGAAGTAGCACATGCGCATGGGGCTTACGCCACCTATCTGTCAGGAGCAGGCCCAACGATCATGAACCTCTTAGCACCAGAGCATACAGCAGCCTTTGTCGCAGCTCTCGAAGAACTCGGGCTAGATGGTCAGATTTTCCAACTTAAAATCGACACATTTGGCGTTCGTGTTGAGAAATAAACCTCAATGTAACACAAATGAAAGAAGGATGTATACGAATGTATATGTTCTTTTTGCTTCTCCTATGGTAGAATGGGAATTGTATGGGGAAAAGCTCAAGCTTTCCCGAAAGTTTAGGGGAAAACATGAAACCAGAATATTTATATAGTATTGCTACTGATCTAGGTCTACAGTTTGATGGCGAAGCCCGTGTGATGTATGGAGAGCGTGAAGGCTTCTTGTTAGTCATTGAAGGCGCTCAAACCAAGAATGTATTTACCATTTCACTCAGTGTGAAACAAGGTTCCGAAGGAGACTTGATCGAAGATAGTGAAATTCTTTGGAATGAATTAAAAGAACAATCAAAAGCCATTAATGCTATCTCTTCTGATGGTTACTTGACCTCGATCGTTGTCAAAGGTGGAATGACCAAAGGCAAGGCCGTCGAAACCTTATGGACAGCTATCCAAGATATTGTTGATTTCTTGCTCAACCACCAATTTGTGCAAGTGAATGCGGAAACGGGTGAGGAAGGACCAATCGGTCTGTATCAAATTGGAGATGCGATCTTTTTAATCGACGATGCAACCTTTATAGCCTACCAAGCCGAAGTGCAAGATACAGTTGAGGCTTATGAAGCGCGGGAAGAAAACTTCCTTTTAGGGATTGTAGGGGCTGTGATCGGTGTAATCATCGGTGGAGCAGTTGCCCTCTTGGTAGCGCGTCTCGGCTATGTATCTGTTTTAGCAGGGGCTGCCCTCGGTTATTGTACTATCAAAGGTTATGAGATCCTTGGTAAGAAATTGACTAAAAAAGGTGTGGTAGTTTCAGCTATTTTGATGGTCTTGACGGTCTTTTTGGTCAACCAATTAGATTATACTTTGGCGCTCATGAGTAAGCTCGATCTTCCATTTGATTTGTCCTGGACGATTGTCAATGAAGCGACATTTCAAGGGGATGTCCCAGACAAATTTTACTTGAATCTAGGAATGTTAGCTGTCTTCACTCTTGGTGGTGCTTGGATTTCGGTCAAATCAGCTCTGGATGGACAAAAGAATCGTGCCATTGCTCGTAAAATTGCATAGTAAATGATAAAAGGAAGGCCTGAATATTATAGGCCTTCTTTTGTTTTTTAGGGTCGAAAAATAGTTAAAAATTTGGTATAATAGTTTGTATTTTATAGAGAGAGAACAGACAGAAAGATGAATGAAAAAATAAATCAAATTCTTGAAGGGATTGATATCCGTTTTCAAGAACCTTTAAAACATTATACCTTTACAAAGGTAGGTGGGAATGCAGAATTTTTAGCTTTTCCTCGCAACCAATACGAATTAAAACGCATCGTCCAATTTGCCAACCAAGAGCAAATCCCATGGATGGTCCTGGGCAATGCGTCCAATATCATTGTACGTGATGGGGGCATTCCGGGATTTGTCATTATGTTTGATCGCTTGCGTGACATCAGTGTGGATGGTTATGTGATCGAAGCAGAAGCAGGAGCTAAACTCATCGACACCACTCATGTGGCCTTGCACCATAGTTTGAAAGGCTTCGAGTTTGCTAGTGGCATTCCAGGCAGTGTCGGTGGGGCTGTCTTTATGAATGCTGGAGCTTATGGGGGAGAGATTGCTCATGTCCTTGTATCTTGTAAGGTCTTGACCAAGGAAGGGGAAATTGAAACCTTGTCGGCGAAAGAGTTGGCTTTTGGCTACCGTCATTCTAAGATTCAAGAGACAGGGGCTGTCGTCATCTCTGCCAAATTTGCTTTGTCTCCAGGCAATCACGAGCAAATCAAACAGGAGATGGGGCGTTTGACCCATCTACGTCAGTTGAAACAACCCCTTGAATACCCTTCTTGTGGATCTGTCTTTAAGCGTCCTGTCGGTCATTTTGCAGGTCAATTGATCAGTGAAGCAGGTCTAAAAGGCTATCGAATCGGTGGTGTGGAAGTTTCTGAAAAGCATGCTGGCTTTATGGTCAATGTCGATAATGGAACTGCTAAGGATTACGAAGATTTGATCGCCCATGTCATTGAGGCAGTAGAAGCTCACTCAGGCGTCCGTTTAGAACCAGAAGTTCGCATTATTGGCCAAGCCTAAGAGCTTAAGTATTGAAGAACAATTGATAGTGAACCATCGATAGCATCAGTCGGAGAGGGGGTGAGTGCCTATCGATACCGTAAATAGGTGGGGCAGTCTAGTAAGTCCCCGAGAGGTATTGGTGGTCTGACAGGTTTTCCTGTCAGCCGCTGCATTTTCGTTTGAAAAGCAGTTTGGTAATCGTAGTAAAGAAGGAATTTATGTGAATTGAAAAAACCAATTATTGAGTTTAAAAATGTTTCAAAGGTCTTTGAAGATAGCGGGACCGTTGTCCTAAAGGATATCAATTTTGAATTGGAAGAAGGAAAGTTCTATACCCTGCTTGGTGCATCTGGATCAGGAAAATCGACCATCCTTAATATCATTGCCGGTCTTTTGGATGCGACGACTGGAGATGTCTATCTTGATGGAGAACGGATCAATGATGTCCCTACCAACAAACGGGATGTCCACACTGTCTTTCAGTCCTATGCCCTGTTTCCACATATGACGGTCTTTGAAAATGTGGCTTTTCCCCTTCGTTTGAAAAAGGTGGACAAGGCTGAGATCGAACGTCGGGTTTCAGAAGTCTTGAAAATGGTCCAGTTAGCGGGATTTGAAAAACGTTCGATTCAAAAATTATCCGGTGGTCAACGCCAGCGGGTAGCTATTGCCCGGGCTATTATCAATGAACCACGAGTGGTCCTTTTAGATGAGCCCTTGTCTGCACTTGACTTGAAACTGCGGACAGACATGCAGTATGAGTTGCGGGAATTGCAACAACGCTTGGGGATTACCTTTGTCTTTGTTACCCATGACCAAGAAGAAGCCCTTGCCATGAGTGACTGGATCTTTGTCATGAATGAAGGAGAGATCGTCCAATCTGGTACACCAGTAGATATCTATGATGAACCGATCAACCACTTTGTAGCCACCTTTATCGGTGAGTCCAACATTCTAGATGGGCGCATGATCGAGGACTACTTGGTTGAGTTCAATGGCAAACGCTTTGAAGCCGTCGATGGGGGAATGCGTCCAAACGAACCAGTTGAAGTCGTCATTCGTCCTGAAGACTTGCAAATCACCCTTCCTGAAGAAGGCAAGCTCCAAGTGAAGGTGGACACCCAGCTCTTCCGTGGTGTGCATTACGAGATCATCGCCTATGATGATTTGGGTAATGAGTGGATGATTCACTCCACTCGTAAGGCCATCGTGGGAGAAGTCATCGGGCTAGACTTTGAACCAGAAGATATCCACGTTATGCGTCTCAATGAAACCGAAGAAGAATTCGATGCGCGGATCGAAGAGTACGTTGAAGTGGAAGAGCAAGAAGCTGGTTTGATTAATGCCATTGAGGAGGAAAGAGATGAAGAAAACAACCTCTAATCTATTTATCCTCCCCTATTTCTTGTGGATTTTTCTATTTGTCTTGGCTCCTGTAGTCATGATTATCTTTCAATCCTTTTTTAACGTTGAAGGGCAGTTTTCACTTGAAAACTACAAAGAGTTCTTTACTTCGCAAAATCTGACCTATTTAAAGATGAGCTTTAATTCGGTCCTTTATGCCGGAATCGTCACCCTGGTGACACTCTTGATCTCCTACCCGACTGCTTACTTTTTGACGCTGCTCAAACACCGGCAGTTGTGGTTGATGTTGATCGTCTTGCCAACCTGGGTCAATCTCTTGCTCAAGGCCTATGCCTTTATCGGAATTTTTGGGCAAAACGGCTCCATCAATAGCTTTTTAAGCTTTCTCGGAGTCGCTCCCCAGCAGATCCTCTTTACCGATTTCTCCTTTATCTTTGTAGCCAGCTACATCGAGTTGCCTTTCATGATTTTGCCGATCTTTAATGTCTTAGATGACTTAGATCCAAACTTGATTAATGCCAGCTATGATTTGGGAGCCAATCGTTGGGATACCTTCCGTCATGTGGTCTTCCCCTTGTCCATGAATGGAGTCCGCTCAGGTGTGCAGTCTGTCTTTATTCCTAGTCTGAGTCTCTTCATGTTGACACGGATGATCGGTGGAAACCGCGTCATTACCTTAGGGACTGCAATCGAACAGCACTTCCTAACAACACAAAACTGGGGAATGGGTTCCACCATCGGAGTTGTTCTGATCCTTGCCATGCTGTTTACCATGTGGGCAACTAGAGAAAGGAGAGAACGATGAAAAAAGTATCTCATTTCTATCTAGGCTTCGTCTTTCTGATCCTCTATCTTCCCATCTTCTATTTGATTTTTTATGCCTTCAATAAAGAGGGAGATATGAATGCCTTCACAGGCTTCACGCTTGAGCATTTCAACGAGTTGTTCGCAGATAGTCGCTTGATGCTGATCTTATCAGAGACCTTCCTCTTGGCCTTCTTGTCAGCCTTGATTGCGACGGTGATTGGAACCTTTGGAGCCATTTATATCTACCAATCGAAGAAAAAGTTAGAAGGGCCTTTGCTCTCCATTAACAATATTCTCATGGTAGCGCCAGACGTCATGATCGGAGCTAGCTTCTTGATTCTCTTTACGACGGTCAAGTACCAGCTAGGTTTCCTATCTGTTCTGGCTAGCCACGTGGCCTTCTCGATTCCCATTGTGGTCTTGATGGTCTTGCCACGACTCAAGGAAATGAACAGGGATATGGTCAATGCGGCCTATGACTTGGGAGCTACCCAAGTGCAAATGCTTAAAGAGATCATGTTGCCGTATCTGACACCAGCCATTATCGCCGGTTACTTTATGGCCTTTACCTATTCTCTTGATGACTTTGCCGTGACCTTCTTTGTAACCGGAAATGGCTTTACAACCTTGTCTGTAGAGATCTACTCCCGTGCGCGTCAAGGGATTTCCCTCAGTATCAATGCCTTGTCCGCCCTTGTCTTTCTCTTTAGTGTGCTCTTGGTCATCGGTTATTACTTTATCACCCGTGAAAAGGAGGAAGCAGCATGAAAAAACTTTATTCATTCCTAACTGGGATTGTCCTTGTCATTCTGATCCTCTGGGGAATTAGCCACCAGATCGAAGCGAGCATGAATACCAAGAATAGTGACAAGCTGGTCATCTACAACTGGGGAGATTATATCGATCCAGAATTGCTCAAGGAATTCACAAAAGAAACAGGAATTCAGGTGCAATATGATACCTTTGATTCCAACGAAGCTATGTACACTAAGATCAAACAAGGGGGAACTACCTACGATATTGCGATTCCTAGTGAATACATGATTGCCAAGATGATGGATGAGCATCTGGTTGAAAAGTTGGACCAATCCAAGATCAAAGGGATGGAAAATATCGATCCAAAACTCTTGAACCAATCGTTTGATCCGGGCAACCAATATTCAGTACCTTATTTCTGGGGGACCTTGGGGATCGTCTACAATACCAAGATGGTCAAAAATGCTCCGGAACATTGGTCAGATCTCTGGCGTGAAGAGTACAGAAATGACATCATGATGTACGATGGTGCGCGTGAGGTCATGGGAATTGGTCTCAATACCTTGGGCTATAGTCTCAATGAAAAGGATCCAAAGAAATTGCAAGAGGCCGTGGATAAACTCTACACCTTGACGCCAAACATCAAAGCTTTGGTGGCCGATGAGATGAAAGGGTATATGATCCAAAACAATGCGGCTATTGGAGTTACTTTCTCAGGAGAGGCTAGCCAAATGCTTGATGCCAATAAGGATCTTCGCTATGTCGTTCCAACTGAAGCCAGCAACCTTTGGTTTGATAACATTGTCATTCCAAAAACCGTGAAAAATAAAGAAGCAGCATATGCCTTTATTAACTTCATGCTTCGTCCTAAAAATGCTTTAAAAAATGCTCTTTATGTCGGCTACTCAACGCCAAATAAAAAAGCCAAAGCCATGTTGCCAAAAGAAATCCAAGATGACCAATCCTTCTATCCAAGCGATGAAACACTGGACCATTTGGAAGTCTATCAACAATTAGGCAAGAAATTGCTTGGAGTCTATAACAATCTTTACCTCCAGGTCAAGATGTATCGGAAATAACACAAAAGGAACCTTCGGGTTCCTTTCAGAGTATAGACAAAGTCCTTAGAAACTTGGGTTCTAAGGACTTTGTCTTCGATCTGATCAGTAAGACTGTCCTTACTGATTTTTTAGTTGGTTCCAGATGATGCTGTATCTGCGCCACTGTCTGTTGCTGTGGAGCCTTGGTCTTGTGCAGCAGATGAACTGGTTTCTGTAGCAGATGAGCTATCGGTTTCTTTTTGTGAACTTGTTTCTGTATTGCTTGAATTGGTTTGTGTATTGGTGTTAGTATCTGTATTGGTAGCGCTTGAGTCAGAGCCCTTTTCATGAACCACGACGACACTGGTGCTACTAGAGGGTTTATCTTCTGTCTTTTGATTGTCTTTATTGAGCAGACTCATGATGGTAAAGGAAGTGACGATAATCCCTAGGAGACTGGCAATCGTAGCTACAACCGTTTGAAATACGGACAAACCTTGTTTGACTTTCTCACCGCGAGATGGTCTTGAATCAACTTTTTCCTCAGGTTTTTGGTTTTTGTTACTTCTTGAATATTGTGACATGTTCATTCTCTTTCTATCAAAAATTGTTTTTTAACACTTTCCTATTATAAGTCATTTTCTGAAAAATGTCTAAAAAGAACTGAATTTTATAGAGTGATTTTGCTGCATCTCTCTTTATCAAATCCTTGTCCCAAGCGGTCAGAAATGATAAAATAGAAGTTACGTAAAAAGAAAGTGATGGATGCGTAGGACATGATTTATTTTGACAATTCAGCAACGACCAAACCTTATCCAGAAGCCCTTGCGACTTATACAGAAGTAGCGACTCGGATCTGGGGCAACCCTTCTAGTTTGCACAATCTAGGTAGTCAGGCTACTCGTATTTTAGAAGCTTCTCGGAAACAAATTGCGGAGCTAATTGGTAAGAAAGCTGAGGAAATTTACTTCACGTCTGGTGGGACAGAAGGGGACAACTGGATCCTCAAGGGTGTCGCCTTTGAGAAAGCCCCTTATGGCAAGCATATCATTGTCTCTGACATCGAGCATCCTGCCATCAAGGAATCGGCTACTTGGTTAAAGAAGCAGGGATTCGAAGTGGATTACGCTCCTGTGGATGCGCGTGGCTTTGTCAAGGTGGATGCCTTGACTAGTCTTCTCCGTCCGGATACGACCTTAGTCTCTGTCATGGCCGTCAACAATGAGATTGGCTCCATCCAGCCCATCCATGAAATCGCGGCTCTTCTGGAAGATCGCCCAACGGTTAGTTTCCATGTCGATGCGGTTCAAGCCTTGGCAAAGGTAGCTACAGAAGTTTATCTACCAGAGCGCGTGGACTTTGCGACCTTCTCTAGTCACAAATTCCACGGACTTCGCGGAGTCGGCTTTGTCTACATCAAAGAAGGCAAAAAGATCACCCCTCTCTTAACAGGTGGGGGTCAAGAAAAAGAAATGCGCTCGACAACTGAGAACGTGGCAGGTATCGCAGCAACAGCAAAAGCCCTACGCTTAGCCATGGAAAACCAAGAAGCTTTTGCCAGCAAGACCCAGCAGATGAAAGAAGTCATCCGCAAAGAATTGCCTAACTATCCAGATGTTACTATCTTTTCTGGTGAGGATCACTTTGCCCCTCACATCTTGACTTTCGGGATCAAGGGAGTTCGTGGAGAAGTAGTGGTCCATGCCTTTGAAGAGTTTGATATTTACATCTCGACAACCAGTGCCTGCTCGTCTAAAGCTGGTAAGCCAGCTGGAACTTTGATTGCCATGGGAGTGGACAAGAGTATCGCACAGACAGCTGTCCGCTTAAGTCTCGATTTTGAAAATGACATGAGCCAAGTCGAGCAATTCTTGACCAAGTTCAAACTGATTTACGAGCAAACACGAAAAGTACGTTAATTTTAGAAGGAAATCAACATGACCTTAACCTATTCAGAAATTATGATTCGCTATGGAGAGCTTTCTACTAAAGGAAAGAACCGCATGCGTTTCATCAATAAACTTCGCAATAATATCCAAGATGTTTTATCTATCTATCCAGCTGTCAAAGTGACAGCCGACCGCGATCGGGCGCATGCTTATCTGCATGGGACGGATTATGAGCCAGTAGCCGAATCCCTCAAGCAGGTTTTTGGAATCCAAAATTTTTCACCCGTTTACAAGATTGAAAAATCTGTTCCGGCCTTAAAATCGGCAGTGCAAGAGATCATGAAGGAGATTTACAAGGAAGGCTTGACCTTTAAAATCTCAAGTAAACGCAGTGACCATACCTTTGAACTCGATAGTCGCGAGCTCAATCAAACCTTGGGAGGTGCGGTCTTTGAAGCAATCCCAACCATCCAAGCTCAGATGAAAAAACCAGATATCAACTTACAAGTTGAAATTCGAGAAGAAGCAGCCTATATCTCTTATGAAACCATTAAGGGAGCAGGTGGACTTCCTGTTGGTACGTCTGGCAAGGGCATGCTCATGCTTTCTGGCGGGATCGACTCTCCAGTAGCTGGTTACCTAGCTTTGAAGCGTGGAGTGGATATCGAGGCAGTACACTTTGCTAGCCCACCTTATACCAGCCCAGGTGCCTTGAAAAAGGCCCATGATTTAACACGGAAGTTGACCAAGTTTGGGGGCAATATCCAATTTATCGAGGTGCCCTTCACAGAGATCCAAGAGGAAATCAAGGCAAAAGCGCCAGAAGCTTACCTCATGACTTTGACCCGTCGTTTTATGATGCGCATTACAGACCGCATTCGCGAGGTTCGCGGTGGTTTGGTGATTATCAATGGTGAAAGCTTGGGACAAGTGGCTAGCCAAACCTTAGAGAGTATGCAGGCCATCAATGCCGTGACCAATACGCCGGTTATCCGTCCGGTAGTGACCATGGACAAATTGGAAATCATCGATATTGCCCAAGAGATTGATACCTTTGAAATCTCTATTCAGCCATTCGAAGATTGTTGTACCATCTTTGCGCCAGACCGTCCAAAGACGAATCCGAAACTCAAAAATGCGGAGCAGTATGAGCAACGTATGGATGTGGAAGCTTTGGTTGAGCGTGCGGTAGCAGGCATTATCGTAACAGAGATCACACCAAAAGCAGAAAAAGATGAGGTCGATGACCTGATTGAGGATTTGCTATAAAAATTGTTGTACTAAATGAATAAACTACACCCTAAAAGTTGAGATGAAACATCTAGCTTTTGGGGTGTTTTCTATTTGAATGAGCCAGTGAGAAGACAGTTTTGTTTTCTCATATGAACCATGAAAGACAGAATAGAAAAGGTAATGGAGATCATCCTCATAGGACTGTTCTCTATCGAAACAAAGAAAAGGATCTAGACCGCAACAAAAGAACTAGATCCTTTAAAATATTGAGGATAAAATAGTTTTAACAATGGATCTGAGCTTAGCTTCTAGCTTGAATAGTGGCTTGAGCGACAGCTAGTCTAGCTGCAGGAATGCGATAAGGAGAGCAGGAAACATAGGTAACTTGAATCTTCTGGAAGAAGGAAATAGAAGAGGGATCTCCACCAACTTCACCACAAATTCCAATAGGGATGTTTGGTTTTACCTGACGTGCTTTGCGGATAGCTATTTTCATTAATTCGCCAACTCCTTCTTTATCAACCATTTGGAAAGGGTCAAAAGGCAGAATTTCAAGCTCTTTATATTGGCCAATAAATTTTCCAATATCATCTCGAGAGAAACCATAAGTCATTTGGGTCAAGTCATTGGTTCCAAAACTGAAGAAATCAGCTTCTTCAGCAAGTTTGTCAGCTGTTAGGCAAGCTCGTGGAAGTTCAATCATTGTACCAATTTCATAAGGGAACGGTTCTTGATCATACTGCTTGAAGAGTTGGTCAATATGCTGAACCAAATAGTTTTTGATGAACTCTAATTCTTTCTGATCTGCAATTAGAGGAACCATGATTTCAGGTTTGATCTCTTGACCTTGCTGATGTAGCTTGATAGCACTCCTAAAAATGGCTTCTGTTTGCATCTTGTAAATTTCAGGTTTTGTAATGCCAAGACGGCAACCACGGTGTCCCAACATAGGGTTATTTTCTTGCAAACTTTCGATACGATCGACCAATTTTTCAGGAGATTTTTTAAGTTTTGTTGCTAAAATTTCAATCTCTTGAAAATCCTTAGGTAGGAATTCATGCATCGGTGGATCCAATAGGCGGACAATCATCGGTTTATCTTGGACCGCTTGGAACATTTGATAGAAGTCTTTTTCTTGGAACTCTAATAGCCTATTTAAGGCTTCTCGTGTTTCTTCTTCTGTATCTGCTAAAATGAGACGTCGCATTTCGAGGATTCGTTCTTGTCCAAAGAACATATGTTCCGTTCGGGCAAGTCCAACACCTTGGGCACCAAATTTCATGGCAGTTTGCAAATCTTTGATGGTCTCTGCATTCGCTCGAACTTGGAGGATTGCTACTTCATCAGCCCAAGAAAGTAAACGCTGAAGATCTTGGTTATGTTCGACTAGGGTAGTTGGAATTTCTCCACTATAAATACGGCCGGAATAGCCATCGACCGAAATAATATCTCCTTCAGTAAGGACAAGAGGACCACAGGAAAGGATTTTGTTCTCTTCGCTGATATTTAACTCTCCACAACCAGCAACACAGCAGGTTCCCATTCCCCGAGCAACAACAGCAGCGTGAGAAGTCATTCCCCCTTGACTAGTGACAATGGCTTGGCTGACAATCATTCCTTCAATATCTTCTGGTGATGTCTCCTGTCTAACAAGGATTACTTTTTTACCCTCCTGATGGGCTTCTTTTGCTCGGTCAGCAGTAAATACGATTTCGCCAGTAGCAGCACCTGGACTTGCTGGTAGGCCTTGAACTATGAAAGGAGCCTTTGCTAGAGCGGATTCTTGGAAAACTGGATGAATCAGTTGACTAATAGAAGCAGGAGAGATTCTCAGGAGAGCTTCTTCCTTATTAATAAGACCTTGGTCTACCATATCTAGAGCAATTTTTAAAGCAGCCTTTGCTGTGCGTTTCCCATTACGGGTTTGTAGAATATAGAGTTTGCCTTTCTCAATAGTAAATTCAATGTCTTGCATATCCTTATAGTGGTTTTCAAGGATGGTAGCATAGTCTCTAAAAGATTTATAGACTTCTGGTTGTGAAATTTTTAATGAGGCGATGGGCTCTGGAGTACGAATACCAGCTACGACGTCTTCCCCTTGAGCATTAAGTAAAAATTCACCAAAAAGTTCTGGTTCCCCATTAGCGGGGTTCCTAGTGAAGCAAACACCTGTTCCACTGGTCTGATCACTATTCCCAAAAACCATAGATTGAACATTTACGGCTGTTCCTAAATCATGAGGGATCTGATGTAATTCGCGGTAAATCCTTGCTCGATGATTATTCCAGGATTTGAAAACTGCTTGAATCGCACCATAGAGTTGTTGATTTGGTTCTTCAGGAAACTGGTAGCCGTGTTTGGAATAAAGATCCTTGTATTGATTGATCAATTCCTGATGTTCGTACAAGTCTAAATTACGGACTGTTTTTGCTTGCATTTGTTCAAATTGGGCGAGACAATCATCAAAAAGTCCTTTATCAATGCCATAGACAACATCCGCGAACATCTGGAGTAGACGACGGTAGCAGTTGTAGGCAAAATCTAGATTGGTCTGTTTGGCTAGTAATTGAGTACGTTGGTCGTTGAGGCCAAGATTTAGGATGGTATCCATCATTCCAGGCATGGAAAATTTGGCTCCGCTTCGGACAGAGACCAAGAGTAAGTTAGGATTTTCTCCGCTGAAGGTTTTTTCTGTTTTTTTCTCCAAATGAGTAACCGCTTTCAAAATATCTTCTTTTAAAGTGGAATCGAAGAAGTCAGGGTTATCTAAATAATTGATACAACTTTGGGTGGTAATGGTAAATCCAGGTGGGACTGGTAGTCCCAAACGGCTCATCTCTGCCAAATTAGCCCCTTTTCCTCCTAGGAGATCCTTATCATTTGCACTTCCTTCTTCAAAGGAATAAATCCATTTTGTCATATTAGCCTCCAAAATTTATAAAATATGTATCACATTTATGACAAAACTATTGTAATATACATCACATATCCTTGTCAAACAATAAATACATTTTTTTATTTGACAATTTCGATCAATGTGCTATAATTTACAATAAAAATGATGATTATTTAATAGAGTTTGAAGTATATGTTCTACATTTTTTATTTCACTACTTTTTAATATCGTTATTTTTAAAACTAAGGAAAGGTTACGACTCATTGAAATTAAGTGAACGTCAAAAAAAAATAGTCGAAATTGTTAAAATCCAACAGCCAGTAAGTGGAGAGCGAATATCTGAATTATTGGATATTTCAAGAGCAACTCTTCGGTCAGATCTTTCTTTTTTGACCTTGGTTGGTATTTTAAAAGCAACTCCAAAAATTGGTTATACTTACTCAGGATCTGATTTAGAAACCTTGTTCTTTTTTGATACCTTTCAAAAAGATGTAGCTGATATCATGACATCACCTGTTCTTGTCACTCATGATTCTTATATTCAGGATGCGATTATCACATTATTTATGTACGATGCAGATGTTCTTTATGTAATTGATGAAGATAAACTACTACTTGGAATTATGTCACGCAAAGATTTGTTACGTGCATCACTAAATTCAAATATTGATAGCACCCCAGTAGCCGTCTGTATGACAAGAATGCCACATATTATTACTTGTAACAAGGAAATGAATATTTTAGAAGCTGCCGCACTACTTCAAGATCACTCCATTGATTCATTGCCTGTAGTAGAGGAGACAAACGACCGAAAAATCGTAGGAAGTGTGACTAAATCAGCCCTGCTAGATTATATTATACAGCATGCTAGAAGTGCAGAAATGAAAAGAGAAGAGGGATAAATATGAAAAAAGAAATCATCGTTTATAGTATTTCGGATTCTTTGGGGGGGACCTCCCAGAAATTATTATCAGCTGTTAGCGCGCAGTATCCTGATATTATTTTTAATAATAGTTATCGCTTCCCTTTCATCAATCAAGAAGAGGAGTTGTTGGATATTTTATGTGATGCCATGAAGGATGATGCTCTTGTAATCAGTACCTTAGTGAATAGTCAGTTGTCAGCGGTAGCCAGGGAATTTAGCCAAAAACAGGGCCTGTCTTATCTAGATCTGATGCATCCATTTTTTGAAATCATTCAAGAAAAAACAGGGACTAGACCAATCGAAGTCCCAGGAACATTGCATCGTTTGGATAGCGATTATTTTAAGAAGATTTCAGCGATCGAGTTTGCTGTCAAATATGATGATGGTAAGGCACCGCAGGGGTTTTTAGACGCAGATTTGGTTTTGCTTGGTGTTTCCCGTACTTCTAAAACTCCCCTCAGTATTTTTCTAGCCAACAAGGGCTATAAAGTTGCAAATTTGCCCCTGATTCCAGAAGTTCCTTTACCTCAGGTATTAGAGAAGGTCGATTCACGTCGATTGATTGGTCTGGTCTGTGATCCTGAAAAACTAATGAAAATTAGAAGTCATCGGTTAGGATCTTTAGGGCTTGTTCAGGAAACGAATTACACAGATTTAGAAAAGATATATCAGGAATTAGATTATTCAAAGATAATCTTTAAAAAATTAGGGGCCCAAGTGATCAATATGACGGACAAATCCATTGAGGAAACAGCCTTCTTAATCGAGGAGCAATTGAAGAAGATGAATTAAGTTTCGGATGTGATTGCACTGTACAAAATAGGGTATCTTGGAGAGATAAGATGGAGCAATATAAGCGTATTTTACTAGAAAAATTTGATACTCGACAAAAGGTTATTACTGAGCTCACGAATCTTGAGGCAATTTTAAACCTTCCTAAAGGGACAGAGCTCTACATTAGTGATATTCATGGAGAATCTGCGGCTTTTGATTATATTTTGAGGAGTTGTGCAGGAATTTTAAATGAGAAAATTAATGACTGTTTTGAAGATTCCTTAATACAAGAGAAAAAGGATCTACTGTCTGCCTTGGTGTCTTATCCAGAGCTGATTTTAGAGCGAACGAATAAAAGTAAAGAGTGGTATAAGTCTACGATTCCGCAACTCTTGATCTTATTGAATTTTGTAGCTGCTAAATATAGTCGTTCCAAGCTCAGAAAAGCCCTACCACAAGAATATGCATACATTATAGAAGAACTGATCTATAGCGATATCTCTCTAGCAGAAAAAAAGTCTTATTTTCACAACATCTTGGGCTATGTCATTGAATTACGAGAAGCAGATCCTTTTATTTTAGGGATTGCTAGAAGTATTCGTCGCTTATTGATTGATCACCTTCATGTGGTAGGAGATATCTTTGATAGAGGGGCGGGAAGTCCTCAAGTGATGGATGAACTCCTTCGTTTCCATTCTTTAGATATTCAGTGGGGAAACCATGATATTATTTGGATTGGAGCTTTCTTTGGTTCCAAAGCTTGTTTATTAAATCTATTACGTATTGCAGCTCGTTATGGATACTTATGGGATATCGAAAAGGCTTATGGCTTGAATATTCGTTCTCTAACCTTGTTTGCTGATAAAACCTACAAAGAAAATGCTAAGTTTAGACCTATTTTAGGAAATAGAGAGAAAGAGTTTACAGCTGAGGAAATATTGCAATTAGAAAAGGTGCATCAGGCACTAGCGATTATCCAGTTTAAGTTGGAAACTCAATTGATGAAGAGACGTCCAGAGTTTCAGATGGAGAATCAGATCTTGCTAGATAAAATTGACTATTGGAAGGAGTCACTTACTATTGATGGGGTGACCTATTCCTTGCAAAACACCTGTTTTCAAACGATTGATTCATCAAACCCATCTGAATTAAATTTAGAGGAAAGTCAAGTCGTAGACTGTATGTTGGCCTCCTATCAAGGTTCACCAAAATTAGCTAAGCATATCGAACTGCTAATGAAAAAGGGTTCCATGTATAAAGTTTACAATCAACATTTGCTTTTTCATGGCTGTATTCCCTTAAAGGCATCTGGTGAGTTTCAGCCTTTTGTTCTTCATCAAGCCCAGTACGCAGGTAGAGAATTATTGGATTTCTTTGAATACCATATACGTCTAGCATCAAAAAACAAAGAAATTGGGGATGATTTTTCAACTGATTTAATTTGGTATTGCTGGAGAGGAAAGTCTTCCCCATTATTTGGAAAAGATAAGATGACAACTTTTGAACGTTATTTCATTGAGGATACAAATACTCATAAGGAACAGGAAAATGAGTATTTCACTTATCGAAATTCTAAAAAAATTTGCCAGTTTATCTTAGAGGAATTTGGTCTCACTTCACAAGAATCCCGTATTGTGAATGGACATACACCGGTTAAGACTGGAAAAGGAGAATCGCCCATTCGTGGTGAAGGACTGCTCTTTGTAATTGATGGAGGGTTGTGTGAGGCCTATCAAAAGAAGACTGGTACTGCTGGCTATTCTTTACTCAATAATTCCTATGGTTTTCAACTGGTAACCCATCAGCCCTTCCAAAATGTTCAAAAGATAGTCGAATCACCTTTTGAGCAGACCTCTTTGAAGAAAGTCATTGAGGATGTAGAGGAAAGAAAACGGATCAAATCGACAACAATCGGTCAGATTTTGCTAGAACAACAACAAGAATTAATCAAATTGCTACATGAATTTTATGACTGTTGAAGTCATTTGTCCAAGAAAATAAAAGAAAGATGACTGAAGAATACTAAGCAGGCAGTTTCTCCTCAAAAGTTCATGGGAAGGAGTATATAAGATCTATTTTTATCTTAAAATTGACTTTTTAGATAAAAATCCGTTTTCAAGGGGCAAAAAAGCTTGTCTTTGTCTGATAGAAGTGATATACTTAGAGAGTTGACTATGCACATGCCTGTGCAACCGCTCGAACATCGTCGCTCATTTCCATGAGAGTAAGTGGTTCGTCCCACGATGCTAGGCGAGTCTTCACAAAAATACGGGGAAACCCAAAAATACATAGGAGGTGCATAATGAGCACATACGCAATCATTAAAACTGGCGGAAAACAAGTTAAAGTTGAAGTTGGTCAAGCAGTCTACGTTGAAAAATTGAACGTTGAAGCTGGTCAAGAAGTTACATTTAACGAAGTTGTTCTTGTTGGTGGTGAAAACACTGTTGTCGGAACTCCACTTGTTTCAGGAGCTACTGTTGTTGGAACTGTTGAAAAACAAGGAAAACAAAAGAAAGTTGTTACTTACAAGTACAAACCTAAAAAAGGTAGCCACCGTAAACAAGGTCACCGTCAACCTTACACTAAAGTTGTCATCAACGCAATCAACGCTTAATTTTTAGGAGAACACATGATACAAGCAGTCTTTGAACGAGCCGAAGATGGCGAGCTGAGGGGTGCAGAAATCACTGGGCACGCTGGAAGCGGTGAATACGGCTTTGATGTCGTGTGTGCATCGGTTTCGACTCTAGCCATTAACTTTGTCAACTCTGTTGAGAAATTTGCAGGCTACGAACCGGATCTAGAATTAAACGAAGAAGAAGGTGGCTTCCTTCGGGTGACGATCCCGACGGATATTCCACCTCATCAAAGAGAAATGACCCAACTATTCTTTGAATCATTTTTCTTAGGGATGGCAAACTTATCGGAGAACTCATCAGAGTTCGTCCAAACAAGAGTTATCACAGAAAACTAACATGGAGGAAAACAATTATGTTGAAATTGAATCTTGCTAACTTGCAACTTTTCGCCCACAAAAAAGGTGGAGGTTCTACATCAAACGGACGTGATTCACAAGCAAAACGTCTTGGAGCTAAAGCAGCTGATGGACAAACTGTAACAGGTGGATCTATCCTTTACCGTCAACGCGGTACTCACATCTACCCAGGTGTGAACGTTGGACGTGGTGGAGACGATACTTTGTTCGCAAAAGTTGAAGGCGTAGTACGCTTCGAACGTAAAGGTCGCGATAAAAAACAAGTTTCTGTTTACCCAATCGCAAAATAAAAAGGTTTCCTAGACCTTTTTGTCCCAAGCCTTGAAATAGTAAGGTAGGGAGCTAGTAATAGCAAAAAATAAAGCTTTTCGATTTGTCGGAAGGCTTTTTTCTTTTATCTATTATAAAATTATCATGTTTGCTCTTGTTAATATAATGTTTGAATTTGTGTTTTTTTGAAAAAGTAGTATAATAGAGACAAATATAGTAGGAATGGAAGTAGTAGCATGAAAGATAGCAGACATGTTGAAATTCTTCAGGAACTGGATAGAAAAAGTGTGGTATCGGTCAAAGAACTAAAAGAACTCTTTGGGGTGACAGACATGACCATTCGTCGCGATCTGATCGATCTTGAAAAACAAGGCCTTTTAGTTCGCGTGCATGGTGGGGCCCACAAAAAGGTAAAAGATAGCTTGTTAGAGGCTTCTCACAGTGAAAAAAATCTGATCAATATTGAAGAGAAACGAACGATTGCCAAAAAATGTGCAGAGTTAATCGAAAATGGGGATACAGTCTTTATTGGGTCTGGCACGACAACGGACTTTATTGGTGATTATCTAGAAGGCAAGGATGTCAGTATTGTAACCAATTCTTTACCTATTTTTGAGAAATTAAAGGATTTTCCAAATTACGATTTGATTCTAGTTGGTGGTCGCTATCGGATGAAAACTCAAACTTTTGTCGGCCAATTTGCCAATAAACTCTTAAAAGAAATTAAGGTTTCTAAAGCCTTTATCGGGGTGAATGGAATCGATGGTCATAGTGTTTCCACAGCCAATGAAGAAGAAGGAAATGGCAATGCTATTATTCTTAATAATGCGATAGAGAAATATGTGGTAGCTGATAACAGCAAGTTTGATAGTTATTCCTTCTACAGTTTTTATCGTGTGGAAGATCTAAATGCCATTATTACCGATGATAGTATTCCAAAGAAAATCAAAGACAAATATGGCTTGTATACGAAAATCATTTAAGATCAAGAGAGTGGGACAGAAATCGGTAATTCGTTAGAATTCGATTTCGTCGTCCCACCTCCGCACAGTTGAGTAGGGCTGTAAAAGCTGATGAAATCAGCGTAGTAGAGCCCACTCAACCACTGCGTCTT